>CACXWH010000072.1 GCA_902771225.1 uncultured Methanobrevibacter sp.
GGTTCAATGGTGCTATGCTTAGTAGATTTCATGCCTAATAGTCAAGGAAAATCCACATATTATTATGAATGGAAATGCTTTGACGAAAAAATAGGCATGACCTAAGAATCTCCGGCTTCTACAAGCCGGAGAGGTTCAACATTAATTGTTACAAAAGTCTATAATATATTAAAAATTAAATGTATACATCATGGAGATTACAAAGGAAATCATAGAAAAGATACATGAAAAATTAAATGAAGTATCGCCTGTTGATTACGATTGCGGAAAACTATGTAATGAAATATGCTGTGTATACGAGGATGAGGATTATCCAAATGATGATTTAATAATATATCTGCTTCCAGGAGAAGAGTTAATGTATGATGCATCCGAATCCTTTGAAGTGATACATTATGACATAAAAGAAATTGACTATCCGAATTCATGGAAAGATGGGGTTTATACAGTAAAATGTTTAAATCCACCTAACTGCGAGCGTGAAATAAGACCAATTCAATGCAGAACATTTCCACTAATACCACACATTGATAAAAATAACCATTTCTACTTAATATTTGACGAAAGTCAATACCCATACAAATGCCCTTTAATTAAAGACAATGTTGAACTAAATAATGATTTTATTGTAGAAACATATAAAACATGGCGATTTCTGCTTAAAAACAGATTAATATATGATTTAGTGGATTCTGATTCAAGAAAACGTGAAAATAAAAAAATAAAATATAAAAAAGTTAAATGAGGAATAGATGACAATTATCGTTATTCCATTGCATATGGCAAAATCTATTTTCATGGAGAAAGAAGACCACAAAAACATGAATGAAAAATATTCAATCATTTTACAGTGTAATTTGAAAAGGTATTATAGTATCCTTTAAACTGTCATTGTATTAAGTAAAAATAAGAATTATTCAGAAAGATAATAAAAAATAGAAAAAAATTAATTAAATATTTTATCAATGACTCTTCCGGCAACCGATCCGATAATTAAAACCGGAAATGCAAACACAAAACCAAATAACAATCCTACGATAATAGAAACAAAAATATTAAATTTCAATAAAGTAATTAAAAAAGCAAATATAAAAAATCCGGTAAAAACAATTAATGTGGCGCATTTCGTTTTGGCAATCCTTAATTTACCTGTACGATTATCGCGCTTATACATTAATTTGGCTTTAATGGAATTTTCTAGAGGTGCGGGATAAGCTTTCCTTTTTTTATTAATCTTAAATTCCTTGTTTAAAACATCAGCATCATCATTTTTAAGATTAACACCACATTGATGACAGAAACTGACACCGGGCTTATTTTCAAAGCCGCAATTATAGCATTTCATAGTTATTCAATTAAATCCTTATTTCCGGTTTCTATTTTTTCAACTACTTTTTGTCCTTCATCGGCCATATTACTAAACATTTGAATTGTTTCTTTCATTTTAGGTAATGCATTTTCTTTATATGCACTTACTTCTTCAATAGCTGCAAGAGCTTCAGCAAAAGATTTTTGAAGAACTTCTGGTGAAATCATAGCTTCTGCACTGGATTTTTGGATTTCAGCACCCTGGTCATGAAGCATATGTGATGTTGATTCTATAATATTGCCTGTAGTTTCATTTAAAATATTTACTTTATCCATTACTATTTTTTGGTCATATAATGCGCTTGCAACCATAACTGCAGTTCTTAAAGCTGTAACTGTTACGTTTTTAGCACGATTAACACCACGAATCAACTCTTTATTGTTTCTTCTAATTACATTTAATGAAACTATGCCCTGTTGATTAATTACAATCATTTGTTGCATATCCATGATTCTTTGTCTTAATGGGAACAAAATCTCTTCTTTAACAAAGGATATTTTTTCAGGGTCAACACCTTCAATTTCTGCTTTTTGAATTTGCATTTCTATTGATTCGTCCATTTCTTTTCCAAGTTCAATATCTGCTAAAAGCTTCTTTGTTACTTCCCTCAAGTTATTTTCTTCTGCAATAAGGGTTGTATTATCATTTTGAAGTATTTGACTACTGTGGTCAAGTGAATCTATAATTTCTGCAATAGCAACTTCTGCTTTTTGATATCTGGAGAAATATTTTCTTACCGGATTGAAAATATCCCCAAGAACTCCTTTTTTAGTGAAATCAATCTTACTTGGATCCAAATCCTTCATTTTAAAATTCAATTCTGATAATTTATCACCAATATTTTCTGATTCGGAACTGCCTTTACTTAAATCAACAAAACGAGTACTTAAAAGATGATTTTTTTGTGATGATCTTTCCATTTCATTTAAACCAAAATTATCTAAAGGTTTTAGAATATTTTCTCTTTGTGCAGGGTCATTTAAATCTGCATCAAATATAGCAACTGCATTTTTTTCAGCTTGAGTTTTAAGATTTGAATTTTCTAATTTTTCCTGCTCTACCTTAATTGTATCATTTACTTCGTTTTCTATTTCATCAATATTAAGTGAAAATTCAGACATGTTTTTACCCCATTAAAAATTACTATATGTATTATTATATATGGCATGGTTAGTTTTTAAACTTATGTGTTTAACTTATTATTAATCATATTTTTTTACAGAATCTATTAAATCTTTCATATCATCAAATAAATTCTCAACATCGGAATTGCTCTTTTTATTTGAACTTAAATTAATAATCAGCTCATTAGTTAAATCATCAATTTGGGAAATGATGGCTTTCATATTGGTAATCTTATTTTCAAGTTCAGTATCAATTCTTGGGGTTTCACGAGTGGTTAATTTGACAATGTTTAATGCAGAATCAACCTGATTGTTGAAAACCTTATTACATTTATTTACGGTATCCATAAATTTGTCATATGTAATTTGAGGTGGAGCAAATGATTTTTCAATTAAATTAACAACCACTTTTTCCTTTGAATCATATTCCACTTTCAAATTATTAACTTCATTCTCATATCTTTTAAGTGGAGCCTCTGTAATAATAACAGGAATTTCCTCTTCTTCAGATTTATTCGAAACTATCTCCTTATTAGCATTTTGAGAAATTAAATAGCGAAGTCTGGTCTGTAAGCCTTCTTCACTTACAATATTTAATTTAATTTCTTCCCTAAGCTGCTTTCTAATATGCTCTCCCACATGAAAATCAATACCATTGGCTTTTAAAAGCGCTTTATATTCATCACTTAGAGAAAAACCTCCAGTTAATTCTTCTAATTTTTTCTCAGCAGGAGTTTTTGAAAATATCCCCATTTTATTAACACCAATATATACTTATATTTTAATTGATATATGAAATTTGCTCTTCATTAATTAACGGATAATTAATTAACTCTTTTGAGTTTAAATCCTCATCGATTAACTTTACAGCAGTTATTTGACTATTATTGTAAGTTTTATAATATAAAATACCCTCATTTGTATTATAACAAGACGTGTAAATCGTATACTCATATAAATCCGGATCTGCAATAAAAGTACAGCCATTTTGCTGTTCAACAGAAGCCAAAATATGGAAAAATTGAGATACGCTTTCCATTTCACCATCACCTGAAAAGGAATTTGCACGTGTGAAAGCGACTTTTGCAAATCTGGATGAGGATGATAAATCTCCCGGAAGACCTATAGCTCCCATTCCCCGTGAATATTCATCTAAATCAAAAGTTTTAGAGAATAAATTTTTGGGATTTTTATTGGATAAACCCATATATTTGTTCAAGGATGATAACTGTTTATCAAAATGAGGATTATTGGTTAAAACCCCAACAGGATTATCATATACTTTTAAACCATCATCCAATGGTTCAACAACAATTGCACCGCTTTCATCAGAAATCATCCAGTGAAGAGGAGACAAGGGTAAGGACTCAGAAAAATTAATATTAACTAAATTAATATTTTTTAAAGCTTGTTTAACTTCACCGACATTAGCATAATTACTCAATAGATAAGGAATAAATTCAAAAGGAGTAATATTAACCATACCCTCTTTTTCATCAAGATATTTTGCATTGCCTGCGAAATTAAGTCCGGCTATTGACAAACCTTTTTCATTACATGCATCATAATACAAGGGATATTCATCAATGCCTGCAGCCACACCAATAATAGCATAGTGTGATTCTATGCTATCAATAAGTTTAAAGTCAAATTTGAAATTTCTGGGAGTAATGCTTACTCTTTCATTATAAGAAATTTCATAATCAAAATTACGACCAAAATAATGGTTTTTTGTTATATAATTACTTGCAGTACACATAATAACACCATTTTATAATTTAAGAAGTTTAAAAGCATTTTCATATAAAATCATTGATCTTTCTTCTTCAGTTAAATCAATCTTATTAAAATATTCCATTTCACTTTCAGATTCCCACATCGGATAATCTGTACCCCATAAAACCTTATCTGCACCATAAGCATGAATCAGTTCTTTTGCAGTTTCAGGTGAAAGCGCATATAAACTAGAACTTAAATCAACATAAAGATTTTCTCTGCCTGCTAACTGACGGGTTGAATCCTCCCACATACTCCAGCCTGCAAAATGAGCTCCAATAACAGTCATGTCCGGAAACTTATCTAAAAATGGAATTAAATTTTCGGGATTGGAATAATTATATCTATAATCACCACAATGAATTAAAACAGGAACTTCACCGGCATTAATAACTTCACCCAATTTAAATGCCCTTTCTTCATTTAATGCAAATTGCTGAAAATCAGGATGAATCTTTACACCCTTAAGGCCAAGTTCAAGCAAATAATCAAAATCTCCCTGGATGTCATCACTATCCGGATGCAAAGTTCCAAATCCTGTGAATAAATCAGGACGTTTTTTTACCTCATCACTTATAAATTCATTAATTGATTTAACCTGTTTGGGAGTTGTTGCAACGGAATGAATCAAATAATGAACCACACCAACTTTACTGCCATCATTAATTAATCCATCAATCCTACCATTTAAAGACATATCCAAATCATAAAAATCCCTAATACCTAAAACAGCTTTTGAAGCAATTTTTTCTGGATAAATATGACAATGAGCATTTATAACTTTTTGCATTAATTACACCACATTATTACTATAAA
Source organism: uncultured Methanobrevibacter sp. (assembly GCA_902771225.1). GTDB lineage: Archaea > Methanobacteriota > Methanobacteria > Methanobacteriales > Methanobacteriaceae > Methanocatella. The sequence goes on from CACXWH010000072.1 coordinate 5,086, forward strand.
TGTTTACACTAAAATAATTTTTCTCTAAAAAAATAAAATTGTCATTTAATCGGAATTTTACAAGAAAATTCAAAAGAAAAAATACATATTGCATATAAAATATATTATTTAAATAGATTAATATGCTTGAAAATATGACAAAATCAATGAGGTATTCTTATTTAACCAGTATATTTTGTGTTTTTATTATTATATCCAATATCTTAGCCACTAAAACTTTGAAAATTGAATTTATAATGTTGCCGTGTTCTATTTTGGTTTTTCTAATGTTGTTTAGTATAAATGATATTTTATCTGAGATTTATGGATTTGCAATGACAAGAAATGTTATTTTTTTAGGTTTTGTTTTAAATATTATATCAGTTGTTATTTTTAGTATTGCAATAATACTTCCTTCCAATAGTCCTAGTGCGGATGCATTTGCCACTATTTTAGGAACTACTCCAAGATTATTTATAGCAGGCCTTGTTTCTTACTTAATAAGCAACATAATTAATTCTCAAATAATGGTTAAATTAAAAGAAAACACTATAATTTATTATTTGTCCGTTGTATAACAAGTTCTGCAGTTGGTCAAACAATAGATTCAGTTGTATTTATTACTACTGCATTTTATGGTGTTTTTTCAACAGAATTGATTATAACTATGATTTGGTGTCAAGCAGTATTTAAAGTTCTATATGAATTTATCATATATCCATTTACAAGATATATTATTCACTATATTAGAGAACTGGATGATGGTGAATTAGAAAATATGATTTAATGGAGGCATTGTTATGAAAGTAGGAATATTAAATGTTCAATGGCTAAATAATCTAGGATCAGTATTACTTGCTTTTGCTGTTCAAAAAAAATTAGATGAAATGGGAATTGAAAATGAAATAATTAATTATCTTCCACATGAATATGATAACCATGGCGAAATAGTAAGCGCTCATCCTGAAGAAAAGATATCTTCAGCCAAAAAAATAGAAAATTATAATAAATTTAGAAAAAATCACTTAAGACTTACAAAAGAATATATTGGAAATTCAAATGTTGATGAATTGGATTATGATGCTTATATTTTAGCTTCAGATACAGTTTGGACACCTCTTAGAGTTGATGACAATGAAGCATATGTGTTTTATTTTGAATTCTGTAAAGATAAACCTGCAAAAAAAATTTCATGGGCTGCAAGTATTGGATCTGAATCAAAAGAAGATTTAGATATGATGGCGCCAATATTAAAGGAAAGATTAAAAAACATTGACTCTATTTCTGTTCGGGAAAGAGAAAGTGTTGATTATGTCCAGTCATTAACTGATAAAAAAGTATTTCATGCACTTGATCCAGTTCTTATGTTGGAAAAAGATGATTATAATGAAGTTTTATCAGAACCTAACAATGAATTAGGCAATTATATTTTCACATATCTTTTTGATAATGTTGAAGGAGCCTATGAAACAACAAACAAATTATCAGCACATACAAAACTGCCAGTTATTGCTAATGTTAAAGATTTAAGCCGAATTGATAATTTACTTTTGAATGATGAAGATTATGGACCATCCGATCTAATTGAAACGATTTATAATGCAGATTATATTATTACAGATGCATTTCATGTCATGGTTTATTCAATACTTGCTAAAAAGCCATTTATTGCTTATTCCAGAATTAATACGAGTATTAGATTAAGAAATCTGCTTGAAGATTTAGATTTATCTTCCAAATTCTTACATGACAATCAGGACGGATTTGAAGAAATTCTAAAAGAAATAGATTATGAAAAAGTATATGAAATAATTAATAAATGGAGAGATTCAACTATGAAATTTATTAATGATTCTTTAGATGTTGATTTTAATGACAAATAATAATGTTAATGTATTAGATGGAAAACCGGGAAAAGTTATTAAAAATTTAGCCATTCCCATATTTATCTATTTATTAATATCCAATTCCTATAATATCATTGATGGTATGTGGATAACAGGTATTGGAAAAGCTGCAATTGCCGGTGTTGGTACGATAATGCCTTTATACAGTGCTGTTACTGGTATAGGTTCAGGGATTGGAACCGGTGCAACAAGTACAATAAGCTATTTCATCGGATTAAATGATAAAAAAAATGCCGACAATACTGCAGTTAACAGTTTAATACTGATGATATTTATTTCAATAATTATTACAATAATTCTACTGTTATCTTTGAGATATTATCTGAGTACGTTCAATATTGATGAAAATGCTTTTAATCAATCCATGATGTATGGTATTCCATTATTTTTAAATTCCGCCACATTCATATTTGTTGGTGGAATAACTGGAATTTTAAGGGGTGAAGGTGAAACAAAAAAACCAATGATTGCCTCATCCATAGGCCTTATTTTAGATGCGATTTTAGATCCCATTTTTATTTATACCCTAGGGATGGGCATTACCGGAGCTGCAATTTCAACGGTTTTAACATCAATTATCAGTTTATTAATTCTATTTTATTGGATGTTTATCAAAAAAGATACTTATTTAAATTTTTCTTTTAAATCATTTAAATTGAATATTCCAATAATTAAAAGAATTTTAAATGTTGGAATCCCAGCATCAATAGAATTATTAACAATGACTCTAGCCACAACAGGATATTTATGGTTTGTTTCTTCAATTGGAGGTAATTACGGAACTGCAATTTTTACAGCAGGAAATAAATTATATTATATAGGATTAATACCTATATCAGCAATATGTATGGCCCTGGTTCCTGTTGTTGGAAATGCATTTGGGGAGCATGATTATGATAAAATTAAAGAATCATTTAATTATGCATGTAAAATTGCAGTTATTCTGGGAATTTTCACAACGCTTTGTATTTTTATTTTTGCTGAACCTTTAAGCTTTACTTTCGCATATACTGTAGAAACCAGTGATTTATTAAATGGTTTAGTTGAATTTTTAAGAATAACAGTCCTCGCCATACCGTTTTTAGGAATTGGCCTGCCATCAACATTTTTATATCAAGGACTAAGCAAAGGATTTCAAAGTTTAGTCTGGACATTATTCCGGGAAGTAATATCATCAATTTTCTTCATTTATCTTTTTGGATTTTATTTTTCTTTAGGCTTAATTGGAATATGGATTGGTTTACTTGTTGGAAGAACAATAGCTAATATTTTAAATTTCATCTTTGCAAAATACACCCTAAGTCATTTATAAAACATATGTAATTTAAAATAAGAAAAGATGATTAGTTGGAAAAAAATCCAACTAATTAGGTCTTTTTGTATTAAACTCATCTTTAGATTTTATTCCAACCAATGAAGCAAAAATTGACACCAAACATGCAAACATACATATAGTACATATTATTTGAGATGATTTGACAATTAAATCTGCATATTGGGTAGATAAAGCTAAATTACCCATAATCCAAGCAAATATCAACGTCAAAAGACCCAAACTCATAGTCTGACCAATTGTTCTCATGGTTGCCTGTGATGCTGAAGCTGTAGGGGCATCTTTTGGTGGAACGGAACTCATTATAGCATTCATATTTGGGCTTGAAAAAAGTCCCATACCAATACCCTGCAAAATCATAGCCAAAATAACTAAATATAAAGGCGTATCCTTATTTAAAAATGTTAAAATAAGTAATGCCACAGTAGCTATTGCCATACCTGCAGCTGCCAGTTTTTGCGGATGAATTCTATCTGAAAGTTTACCTGTATTTGGAGCAAGAATTGCCATGATTATAGGAGTTACAATCAATACCAAACCTGCCATTTGGGCATTCCAGCCCCTAACATATTGGAAATGATAATTTAATATTGTTGTAACAACCATTATAGCCAGATAACTGCATAATGCAGCAATATTAGATGAAGTAAACTTAGTATTTTTAAATAGATTCATGTTGAATACAGGAGATTTCTGTCTTAACTCCCAAGTTGCAAAAACAATAAGCAAAGCAATACCTGCTACTGTACAAATCAATCCATTTGTGTTGATTAAATTTGTAAATCCATAAATAAATAGTAAAATACCTATTGAATAAATGATAGAGCCGATTTTATCGATTTTATCATCTGCATATGTTTGCCATTCCTGAGGTACTTTTAAAATTATCAAAACAATACACAATACCAGAAATGGAATTACAACATAAAATATTGATCTCCAGCCTAAATTATAAACTAAAAATCCGCAGATTACTGGTGAAAGTGATGTTGCAAGATAAACTCCGGTTACTGTAAAACCCAAAGCTTTTCCCCTATTTTGAGGTTTAACTGCAGATACAACCATTGCCATTGCAGATACATTGATAAATGCAACGCTTGCACCCTGAATTATTCTAAACAGCATAAATGACTCAGTTGAAAAGGATAATGCTGCTCCAGTAGAACCAATTAAAAATACAATAACTCCAATAAGCAAAGACTTTTTAACACCAAATTTGCCTGAAATCTGACCGGCCGGAACAGTAAACACTGCCATCACCAGGAAAAATATTGTTGGAATCCAATTTTGAATAACATTATTCATTGCAAAATCATTTGCAATAGCAGGAACCCCTATTATAATACCATTTGATAGAAAAACTCCAAAAAATGAAGTTAAAAATGATATTAAAAAATAATAAACTTTATTTTGTATTAAATTGATAATTTCATGCCGTTGATGGCAATTTCCTTTAATCTTTTCTTAAATTCTTCATCCCCATCTGTTAAACCTACTTCAATTTCCCAGTCTTTAGAAATTTTTCTGAATTCGGGAATTAATTTATTGGCCTTATCTGTAGTATTTAACATGTATTTGCGTCTGTTTTGAGGATTGATTTCTCTTTGAATATATCCCTCATCTTCAAATTTCTTTAAGATTTTAGCAATATTTCCTTTGCTTTGGCAAAACATACTAACCAAATCTTCCTGTGAACAATCAGGATTATCATAGATAAACATCAAATAACGAACATCATGACCGAAATCATAATCTTTGATTTTAGATTTCATGTATTTTTGCTGATTTAGAGAAATATTGTGAATCCAAGCTATAACTGGAGAATTGTCATTAATCGCTTGAAAATATTCATCACCCATAATTTCACCAATTAATTATTTGGATTTTAAATAATATAAATGTTTCATTTGAAACTGTTAATTATGAAACAAACATATGGTGAATATTAAAAATATTGGAGATTTGACATGAAGTCACTATTTTTTAATTTGATTTTTCTTATTTTTCCTTCAATTTTATATAGATAAAGTACGATCTTTTATTATTGATATTAATATCCATAGTTATTTTATTCATGGTTTTAAAGATTATAATTTCAAGATTATGGAAACCGACTGGACTCAAAAAATCTACAAAAAACAATCAAAACAACAGAATAACAAAAAAATAAAAATTAAAAAAATATCCACAAATTAAATAAAAAAATTTTTAGCACAACATCATATTAAAAAAAAGAAAGAAAAGAGATGAAATAATCTCTTTTATCCAACTATAGTTATTTTATTACTTATTACAGCGTATTCATATTCAGAAGAGATAATATATTCTCCAGGAGGTAAATTAATACTTAATCTCACAATACCCTTGGAATCTGTATAACGATGGTAAAATACACCATTAATGTTAAATCCTACTTTTTGGTCTGCATAAGGGTTACCTTGACCGTCAACTAATTTTGCTTCAAACGGATCATCCGTACCGTATTGTTTAATTAAATCATCTGCCGTTAACACAGGTAATACTTTAATGTTATTTGAGACCTTAGATTCCTTGTATTCAGCAGTTATGATGTAATCGTCAGGAGGTAAATTAATATTTAATGTAGCTATTCCATTTTTATCTGTTTTTCTTTCATAGAACACTCCATTAATATTGAATTCAACACTTTCTCCGGCACCGACAACATTCCCTTCATCATCAAGAACTTTTACACTATATTGAGTTCCATTTCTGAAGTATTTAGTAATGTCTTTGTTTTCGATTATTCTTGAAAGGACTTTAATTACATTTGAAGCCTGTTCTGAAGTATTAGGGTTAATTGCCGTAATAATATATTCACCAGGAATCAAGTTGATGTTTAATCTTGCTAAACCTTTATTTCCAGTGATTGTACGGTTATAAAATACTCCATTGATATTGAATGTAACTGTTGTTCCATTTTTGAGGTAGTTACCTTCACTGTCAACAAATGTAGCATAGTATTGTGTTCCATTTCTGTAAATTTTAGTGATGTCAGTTCCGTTAACTGTAGGCAATACAGTAACAGTTGAATTAACTGCAATATCATCGACTTTAACGGTTACATTATAATTACCACTTGATAATACTAAAGCAATAGATGCAGTACCGTTTTCATCTGTTGTTTTTGTGTATGTTTGTCCGTTAATTGAAATATCAACAGTAGCATTGGCAATTGGTTCACCTGATTGAGCCACATTTACAACAAATCTCTCTGGTCCATGATAATATTTGGTTACATCCGGTGCTTCAACGGTTATCTTATCATTTACAGTTAGTGTACAGAATGTCAATGCATATTCATAATTTTCATCACCTGAATATTCAATAATAACCCTATAATCGCCAGCTTCTAAAGGTGGAATTATAAGGGTTGCTTTTCCATCTTTAACAGCAGCCATATAGACCTCATCACCAATAAATGCAGATACTACCCCAGTAGCATCTTCAGGAAATACTACTTCAATTTCTGCATATTGACCGAAATCCACTTCAATGTCACTGACATTCATATTAGGTTCTTTTTTAGGAATATAATTGATTATAGAATATTCATATGTACAGTTAGACAATAATCCAAGCATTGTTGTATTGACTAAGTAACTATCATATAATATTCCTAAATCATAATAATTGGAGAGATAATTTCTTTCATTATAGAATGTATCTATTGAGTAATTATTTAAATAGAACGTTCCGTATTCACTTACAATATAATTTTTATTGTCATCAATACATGTTGCGTATAACCATACCAGGGAATCAGTTGTATTAATTGTTTGATTAAATAAAGTAGTCATTGTTGTTGGAGATGTTATCTCTCCATTATTGAATATAACATTTATTAATGAGTTATTTTCAAGAGCCAATACTCCCTCATTATAGACAAAGTAATCTCCAGATGAAAATGAATCCAATTCCATGTTATTGGATAATGTTACTGCAGCATCTTCACATATGTTAATGTGACCTTCTCCTTCAAATGAGGAGTTAATTACACTGGCAGTGATTTTTCCTTTAAATAGAATATCTCCATCAGACCCATTGTTGTTGATGAATCTTGAATTTTGTATTGTTACATTATCACCATCATTGAGATAAATTGCTTTAGCTGAATCTGCATTATTGCCGCTGAACAATGAATCATCTATTAAAAAGTCTTTTGCATAATCATGAATATATATGGCTCCGCCTCGTGTACTTGCAGTGTTGTTTATAAATTCACAACATTTAATGGCCAGTTCAAATGCACTGCCTTCAACAAATATTGCTCCTCCACCATATTCTTCATTTGCAGTGGTAATTGTGTTTTCTTTAAACAGACAATTTTCTATTAAAGATTTTTCTATTTTTTTCTCCACATAGATTGCTCCGCCAGCACGTACAACATTTCCACTGAAGTTACAATCTGCAATGTATAAGTTAGTTATATTATTAATGAAGTATAATGCTCCTCCAGCTATAACTTCTTTGCTGGATTCATTGAATGATGCGAAAACAGATTTAGTAATATTGAGGTTTTCACTGTTCTTATTCACTGCAAGAGCAGTGCCGTATCTTCCATAATTGTTTATGAATTCGCATTCATAGATTGTATTGTTAATATCATTTCCCATGAAGTTAATGGTTCCTCCGTGAGTTGAGCCTGAATTCAAAATAAACATTGTTCCATTAAATATGTTGTTTGTGGAATTGTCTTCTACTGCAATTGCTCCACCACCATAGAGAGTGTTATTGGTAAATGCAGAGTTATTAATGAATGAATTAGAGTAAAATTTGCTTTGTTCCATATTGTCTTCCACAAAAATTGCTCCTCCAGCACGTGCACTGTTATTTTCGAATAATGAATCCACTATATTAGCATTTGTGAGGTTTCCTATTACATATATTGCTCCCCCACCAACAATATCATCCTCAGCTCCAATGTGATTTGTGAAACTGGACTCTGAAATAACAAGATAATCAGTGTTTCCAAGAGCAACTGCACCACCGTATGGAGCATAATTTGAATCAAATCTGGAATTGTCTATTACTGTATAAGTATTGTTTCCTCGAAGTTTAATAGCACCACCATGAATTGTCGCAGAATTATTTATAAAATTACATTCAGTTAGAATCAACACATTTGAATTTCCTTCAACGGCAATCGCTCCACCACCATACTTTGTATTGTTAGTAGTAGCTTTGTTGCCAATGAAATTAGATCCATTAATATCTGCAGTATTTAAGTCACCTTCCACATATATTGCTCCACCAGCACGTGCAGAAAGTCCATAAAAACTAGAACCATCAATAACTAAACTATATGTATCATTAATGAAGTATAATGCACCGCCGCCAATAATTTCTAACGGATATTCATCATCATTGATTCCAAATAAACAATCTGTAAGGTTAAGACAAATACTATCGTTAGCCACTGCAATTGCACCACCGTATGGAGCATAGTTATTATAAAAGATACATCCATCAAAAGTATTATATTCATCATTTCCCATGAATTTTATTGCACCACCATGAGTCTGAGCAATATTTGATACAAAAGTAACTGAATCAAAAAAGTTGTTTGTTGCATCTTCTTCCACAGCAATCGCTCCACCACCATAGAAAGTGTTATTGGAAGATGCAGAGTTATTAATGAAATAAGTATCATAAATTTGGACTTGATTCATATTGTTTTCAACGTATATTGCTCCGCCAGCACGTGCACTGTTATTTTCGAATAATGAATCCACTATATTAGCATTTGTGAGGTTTCCTATTACATATATTGCTCCCCCACCAACAATATCATCATCAGCTCCAATGTGATTTGTGAAATTGGACTCTGAAATAACAAGATAATCAGTGTTTCCAAGAGCAACTGCACCACCGTATGGAGCATAGTTATTATAAAAGATACATCCATCAAAAGTATTTAATTCATCATTAGCCATGAATTTGATAGCTCCACCATGAGTTTTAGCAGTGTTATTAATAAAATCACTGTTAAATATGAGGATTGAACTAGCATTTCCTTCAACGGCAATC
>CACXWH010000073.1 GCA_902771225.1 uncultured Methanobrevibacter sp.
AAGAAACAAATACCCATTATAATATAGTATACCCTTCTCTTACAGTGCAATTCATCCCCGACCTAAGAGGTCGGGGTGTTCTTGCAAAAATATGATAAAAATCAATATATTTTCATATAGAAATAACTTTAAATCACAAATCTCTATAAAATACAATCTTTGCATAATCCAACATGCGAAGCAACAGCCTTTTTAACATCTGATGAAACCTTATTAATGCCATTGTTGGCATCAATTATTACATGATTGAAATCATTAATAATTTCTAAATAATTGGTTTTAACCTGAGTTAGGAATTCCTCATTTTCAAATTCATCTTCACCAGTTGTTCTTGAAACAGATGTCTTAACATCCAAATCCAAAAACAATACTAAATCCGGTTTTTTAGCATATTTATTTAGTTCAACAATCCAATCAGCAGGTTCTTGATAAGCCAAACTTGAAATAAATGACCTGTCAGACAATATGACTTTTTTATCATCAGATAATTTATCCGTTATTAACATTCTATCTGCAGCAAAAAGTAAACCCAAAGTTTTTTGAACTCTATCTGTTGTCGCATCACTTCTTTGTAGGATTTTTCTAATCAATTTACCTATTTCAGAGTCTGTTGGTTCGACTAATGCCTCCACTTCCAATCCATTAGCTTCCAACCATTCTTTTAATAATTGTATTTGCGTGGATTTTCCGGCACCATCAATTCCTTCAAAAACAATATACATAAAATTAGTTTTATTCAAAATATTATTTAAAATTTAACGAAATTTAATTAATGATAAATAATACAAAAAACATAATTTAAATTGCTAAAATTGTTGAAGGTGTAAACAAAAAATGGTTTTACAAGAATTATTAGCTCCAGCAGGTTCTTATGATATTTTAGTTATTGCAGTTAATGCAGGTGCTGATGCTGTTTATATAGCAGGTCAAAATTATGGTGCTAGAGCTTTTGCCAAAAATTTTACTTTAGAAGAGATAGAAAAAGCCGTTAATTATTCACATTTAAATAATGTTAATGTTCATGTTACAGTCAATACATTAATTAACAATTTTGAAATTATTAATGTCATTGATTACATATTTAAACTTTACCAAATCGGCGTTGATGCAATCATTGTACAGGATTTTGGAATAATACAGCTTTTAAAGAAACTGATTCCGGATTTAGAAGTTCATGCTTCAACCCAAATGGCATTAAGTAATTACAGTGCAATGAAATGGGCATGGGAAAATAACATCAAAAGAATTGTCCTTCCAAGAGAAAAGAATATTGGAGAAATCAAAGAGATTCACAATCAATTAAAGAAAGATAATATTGATTTAGAACTCGAAGCCTTTGGCCATGGGGCACTATGTTATTGCGTTTCAGGTAATTGCTACATATCCTCTTACAATAGTGGAAGAAGCGGAAATAGAGGAGCTTGTGCACAGCCCTGCAGGAGAGAATATCGTCTTAAATACAGAGGATATAATGTAGGAAATGGATTTTTATTATCAACACATGACCTTGCAACATACAACAATATTAAAGAAATAGCTGATGCAGGAGTCACTTCCCTAAAATTAGAAGGTAGAATGAAATCCGGAGACTATATTGGAACTATCGTTAACAGTTACAGAAATATTATTGATGGAAATCCTGGTGACTGGAAAAAAGACCTCCATCTTGTTTTTAACAGACAGTTTACCAACGGATACATAATGAATGACAAACCTGGTCAAGTTATGGGAAGAGGCAGTTCCGGTCATGAAGGATTATATATTGGAGACATAACAGACATTGATGGAACCAAAGTAACGATTGAGATTAAAAATAAAGATATTCCTGTCATTTTGGAAAAAGGTGATGGTATAGCATTTAAATATAACGGAAAAATTAAAGGAATTTACCTTGAAAATATCATAAAGCAAGATGAAAATGAAATCGTTATCGATACAACACGACTCGTTAAAGTTGGAACAGAAGTATTCATTAGTTACTCTGCCAAAACACATGAAAATTTAAAGCAGTTCAAAAATGAAACAATTAAAAGTAAAATTCCAATTAACGTGACTTTTAATTTCCAAAATGATTTGACTGCGAATATTAAAGTTGAATATCATTTAAACAATGAATTAATAAACTTCAGACATAAAGGAATAGCGAGATTTGAAGAAGCTAAAAACAGACCTATTACTAAAGAATCCATAATAAAGCAGCTTGAAAAAACTGGAGGAACTCCATTTTACATGGAAAAAATCACATTTAATGAAATGCCAGATAACTTATTCATTCCAATTAGTGGTTTAAATAAAATTAGAAGAGAGATTCTAGATAAAGCTGAAGAATTACTCTTAAATCATTATACTCCAACCAAAAAATCAGTCAAAGCAACAAGAAAAAGGATTGAAGAGTTTAAAAATAATTATGAAAAATATGAAAATAAAAATAATAGCAAAACCGGATTATCACTCTTTTGTAATGATTTAGCCCAAATTAGGGCTGCAAACGGATTTGATTTGAAAAGAATATATCTGGATGTGAATTGTTCATATAACAATAAAGAGGATTATTATAAAAATATTAAAAATATCCTAAAAGAAGCAAATCAAATAGCACCCGAAATTGAAATTGTATGGGTTTTATCATCATTCATTAATGAATATGAAGTAATAAAAGCAGCAGAAATAATCAGGGAACTTGAAAGTGAAGGATACTTAATATCCGTTATGGTTGACTCACCAGGAATGGAAGATATCTTTGATTGTCCGATTTATGGAAATCATAACTTAAACATATGGAATTCATATGCTGTTGAAAGTTTATCCAAATATAATGGATTAATTTTATCATCAGAGCTTTCAGGAAGAGAAATCAAAGAAATTACAAGAAAAAATTATATTAAAAATACTGATTTGGAAATGATCGTTCATGGAAATCTGGAAGTTATTGTAAGCCGTGACGATTTTACAAACCTTAATAACGGGAGAGACTTCATAATTTCAAATGATGCTGAATATGCGACTCTAGAAGATAAAAAAAGGAAAAAATTCAAATATAAAATATTTTTCGATTACAACAGACAAAGCCATATCTTAAACAAGGATTGTTTATGTTTAATTGAAGAGATGAATGAAATAAAAACTTTAAACCTTGACAATCTGATTGTTGACTGCAGATATTCGACAGAAAAATACACCAAACATATTTTATCAATTTATAATGAAAGTTTAGGCCAGATGAGTGATGAAAAATTATCTGAATTTAAATATGACATAATAGATTTTTCACAGTCATATATCAATAAAGGAAATTACATTGAAGGAAGATTACATGAAGATGCCTGAGTTACTTGCACCCGTTGGATCAATGGAGCACTTAAGGATTGCAATCAATGCAGGTGCCAGTTCTGTCTATTTGTCCGGTAAAAATTACGGTGCAAGAAAGTTTGCCGAAAACTTTACACTAGATGAAATACACGAAGCAGTAAAACTTTCACACTTGCATAATGTGCGAGTTTATGTGACAGTCAACACCTTAATTAGACAGTCAGAGCTTAAAAGTGTCCTAAACTATCTGAATGAATTATATGCAATAGGTGTTGATGCAGTATTAATTCAGGACTTGGGACTAATAGAACTAATCAACAAATACATTCCAAAATTAAAAATTCATGCTTCAACACAGTTGACTTGTGAAAACCAAAGAAAAATCGATTATCTGGAAAGTAAAAACGTTAAAAGAGTTGTTCTTCCTCGAGAAATGAGAAAAGAAGAAATAGAAAATTTAAAAACAAATATGGAACTTGAAATATTTGCTCATGGTGCATTATGTTACTCATACTCCGGGCAATGTCTAATGAGTAGTTTCAAGGGAGGAAGAAGTGGAAACCGTGGAACATGCGCCCAACCCTGCAGACAACTGTACAAATTGCATAACCGGAAAGATTACTACCTATCACCTAAAGATTTATGCCTATATGATGAATTAAAAGAGATTTCTAAACTTAATATCAAATGTATTAAAATTGAAGGAAGAATGCGTTCCAAAGAATATTTGGCGGTTGTTATAAGCGAATACAGAAAGGCTTTAAACAAGTTAAAAAGCAATAAAACATCAAAATCAGAAAATCTTAATTTAGTTTTCAACAGAGGATTTACAAAAGGACAGTTCGCACATTCCTACCAAAGAAGCATCAGACCAGGCCATTTAGGATTGAAAATAGGTAAAGTAATTGGCGTTGAAAACTCACAAATCGCAATAAAAATCAATGATAATATAAGCACAATACCTCAAAAAGGTGACGGATTATTATTTATCAAAAAAAGTAATGATTATGGAATGGAAATATCTCAAAATCCAATCATAACAACATTAAATCATTTTAATAAAAATAAATTTAAACAAATTAAAGACCTGACCAGACCAAATAAAGTGCTGATTATTAAAAAAGTTCGACAAAACAAGAAAAATAGATTTAATCTGGAAAACTCAGACGTTTATTTGACAAAAAGAAATTCACTTTCCAAATTAGTAAAAGAGATTGAAAATAAAAAATCCAGCTTTATTAAATCCAAATTAATTTTAACCTTTTCACTTAAAAATAAATATCCTCACCTCAAAGGAAGACTAACATTAGCCAACCATAAGGAAATAACGTCAGAAGTAACGGGATCTGTAAAATTTGAAACACCCCTTAAGAGAAATGTTACCGGAGAAACAATAAAAAAACAGTTGTCAAAATTAGATAATTACCCATTCCAGATTACACAAATCAACATGAATTATGATGGCAACTTATTCATTCCAATTAAAGAGATTAATAAAATACGAAGAGAGCTATTGAATAGTTTAGAGGAAGAAATTCACAATTTATACGAAAATGAAAAAGAAAAAATCAATTATAAACAAAGCCAAATTATAAGAACTCACGAAATATCACTATCATATTACACGAATAATTTAGATGATTTGGAATTAATAGATGGTGTTAAAAGAGTTTATTTAGAAATTCCGCCGAAAAGCAGCATTAATTATATGGTCACTTTCTTAAAAAAGGCTTTGGAAATAACCTACACAAAAGATTATGAGTTAATATGGAAATGGCCGGATATTGCACATGATGATTTAATAAAATCATTAAGCAAGGTTAAGGGAATTTTAAATAAGATGGGTTATCCGTTGAAAATAATGTCCAATGATTTTAAGGCAGAATATGGGCCTTATTCAATGAACATTACAAATACCCAAACCATAAATTCATTAAAGGATTATGAATTAATTACATTATCACCCGAGCTTAGAAAGAAAGATTATGAAGATATTATTAAAGATTGTGAAGATAACTCGAAAATAGAACTTTTAGTTCAGGGCTCTGTTGAGTTAATGAAAACCAGATATGGATTTAAGGAAAAAATTGATAATGCAAATTTAACTGATAATCAAAATAATCATTACCCCATAAAATACAGTTTAACTGGTGAAGAATTGATTATTTTTAACAGCAAAGACCTATCACTAATAGATGAAATCGAATATTTGGCATCCATAGGTTATGTTAACTTTTCAATTGATGGGCGTTTTAAAAATAAAGATTATATTAACATGATTGATTTATATAAAGATGCATTAAATGCCAATGTTAAAAATAAAAATATTTTAAGAAATATCACTAAAGGCAATTATTAGTTGTCAAATGCTCTAGGCAATAGCTAATTATATAGTACTAATTAAATATTCATTAAGGGTTTGGTTAATATGGAAGGAGACTTAAATACATTGCAAGAAATAAAAGGAATAGGGGATAAAATCTCTGAAAAAATAATAAGAAGCGTTGGAGGAGAAGAGGAACTCCAAAAAATAATTGATGATGTTGATGTTGAAAGAATTATAAACATTGATGGAATCAGCCAAAGAAAAGCAATCCAAATAATGAATCAACTGTTAAATAATGATAATTATGAATTTATGAAAAGTGACAGGGCTTTAGAGATTTATGAAGATATTATTAATAAAATTTTAGCTTATTCTAATACATCCTATTCAAAAAATAGAATACTGTTGTTATCACCTTCAAAAGACGAAAATAAAATCAAAAAACAAGTAAAATTTATAATGAATGCTAAAAAAGAAGTATCACAAATGCCCATTATTAAATTAAGAGGATTGATGAAAAATCTAAAAGAACTTGAAGAACCAAAAGCCGAATATGATGCCAGTAAAGTTATTTTAGTTGAAAGTGAAGAAGATAACTCCTATTTAACCGATTTAGGACTTAACCAATATTACCCCATTTTAACAGCAAGTGACTCCCCATTACTTAAAGAAGAACTGATGAATTATGATTTAATATTTTATGTATATTCCCAAGGAATTCTTGATTTTGAAGGAATGCCAAACCTAGTTATGATAAATATTGATGAAAATGATTATGAAATAGTTCCAGAAAAAATTATAAACTTTTTTACACAGAATCAAGAAATTTTTGAAAAAGTTCATGAAATCCAAAAAATTAGAAACAAAGAAAGTGTCCTTGGAGAAATTATTCCAATTATTGATGAGATAAATATTATTGATAAGAAGGAAGTGGATATTGACGAACTTGTTAATGCTCTTAAATATGAGATGGATGAGGAACTTGAAAAGTCTATTAAAAATATTGACCTTGAAGGAGATGAAATACTTAATTTATTAAACAATAATTTTCCTCCAAAGATTAGCAAAATATTTGACGATATTATAAGTAAACGTAAAGCAATCATCAAGGAAAAAACCGGAATGGACTTTGA
Organism: uncultured Methanobrevibacter sp.; assembly: GCA_902771225.1. GTDB lineage: Archaea > Methanobacteriota > Methanobacteria > Methanobacteriales > Methanobacteriaceae > Methanocatella. Next base: position 6,769 of record CACXWH010000073.1, read on the forward strand.
CCCTTACCTCAGAAAATATCCAATAGAAATAGACGAACAGGAAATCGAAAGAGTGAAACTGGAACGCTCATCAAAAAAAGAAAATGATATTTTCGACATTAAAAAAAATGCAGCAATACAACTAAATTCAATAAAAGAAAAAGCAATAGAAGAAGTGAAAGATGCAATTAAATTTGATTATGAATTTTCACTTGGAAGTTTTGCATATGAATACGGCCTAGTAGAAGCCGAATTTAGTGATGAAATTAAATTAAAAGGTGCTTTACACCTTGACCTAGCACTTAAAAAAGAAAATGAAAACATACAAAAAATAGATTATGAATTGACGCAAAAAGAAAATGTTGCACTTTTAACCGGAGCAAACAGCGGAGGTAAAACAACCCTTCTAGAAACCCTAACCCAAATATCCATAATGGCGCAAATGGGACTGCCTGTAAGTGCTGATGAATGTGAGATAAAATTATTCGATGAAATATATCACTTCTCCAAAAAACGGTCCCTTGATGCTGGAGCATTCGAATCATTTTTAAATGTATTTATACCAATAGTAACAACACAAAGTGAAAAATTAGTATTATTGGATGAACTTGAAGGAATAACAGAACTTGAAGCAGCAGTTAAGATCATATCAACATTCATAGATATGATAAAAGAATCAAACTCTTATGGAATAATAGTAACCCACATGGCTAGAGAATTAATGAATTATACTGATATTAGGGTAGATGGTATTGAAGCAAAAGGATTGGATGAAGACTATAATTTAATAGTTGACAGAACACCAAAAATGAATTTCCTTGCAAAAAGTACACCGGAATTAATTTTAAAACGAATTTATGAAAAATCAGATGATGATTTAAAAGCAGTCTATGCAAGAATATTGGAAAAATTTTAGTTTATTAATTTATTTATTTTTTTTATTCATATAAAAATTTGTAAATTTTTATAATTAAAATAATAAGATATTTATAATTTTTATTAATAAACTGAATATTAACTAAATTTTGGAGTTTTTGAAAATGGAATTTAATATTGTTCATGAATTAAATGGAAAATTCGACCCGATTGTACTTATAAAAACTGATGAAAAACCAGATGAAGATGTTATTTCACCCAAACCTGGGAAAAATGGTTGTATTATGTCTTTTGTAGCACAAACAATTGTTGAAAGAAAAACAAGTTTTTTTGGTCGCGATAATATAGGCTGTGGAGGCGTTGCAACTGGACTTGGATGGGGAAATGGATTCAAAACACCCGAAGACATGGAGTTTCAAGCAACATTTCTATCACAAGGCCAAGATTCCGCCAAAAACAAGGAAGAATATCTAAACCGGTTAGAACATATGCCAAAAAATACGGCAGAAATGTTTAAAAATGGTGAAAGAATCTATTGTGATTTTGATACAGCTTTAGAACATATCAAAAAAAGACCGATTTATGATGAAAAACAATATGTTGTTTTTAAAGGAATTGAAAATCTAAAAGAAGGTGAAATTCCAAATTCTGTCATTTTTACTTTAAATCCAATTGAATTAAGTGCTATTCTTCAGCTAAATTATTCATTTAGAAGCGATACTGCACATATTATGACACCACAAGCTTCATCCTGTCAGGCCATAGGCTCATTTACTTTCCAGCAGGGAGAAAGCGATAATCCTGTGCCAGTTTTAAGTCCGCTTGATTTTGCTGCAAGAGGCCATATGAAACATTTCATACCTGATGAGTATATGAACCTATCAATGCCTTGGAATTTGTTCCTAAAATTAGAAAAATTAAGTAAAAATAGTATTTTTCAAACCCAATTATGGAAAAAATGGCAAAAAAGAATCGAATAGTCATCATACTAATCAATAAATCTTTTAGTTTGTTTTGGATGATTTTCTCATCCCAAACATGGATAAATTAGATAAAAACATATTAATAAGAATCATATAATTAAATAAATTATTTACAATAGTTTTTCCATACTATACAAAATATTTTTACTATTTACTCGAGTACCAATTTAACACAATATATAAATTATTCAAAAATTATAAGATTTAATATGGTTCTTTTTAAAGTAAAGGAGATAAAAAAATATGGCAGATAAAAAATCCCCGGATGAAAATAATGTAAATCGGATGAGTAAAACTGAATATTATCTTGCAATTGCTCTTGTTGTATCAAAAAGAAGCACTTGTTTAAAAAGACGTTACGGAGCAGTAATAGTCAATAATGATGAAATAATCAGTACAGGTTATAATGGAAACCCTAGAGGAGATGAAAACTGCTGCGATAGAGGAAATTGTAAAAGAATGGATCTTCCATCCAATTCTGGCAACTATAATGACTGTTTTTCAGTGCATGCCGAACAAAATGCCATGATTAGTGCAAGCAGAAACGAAATGCTTGGATCAACAATTTATTTAGCTGGAGAAAAATATGATGATGG
>CACXWH010000074.1 GCA_902771225.1 uncultured Methanobrevibacter sp.
AGGAAAATCCACATATTATTATGAATGGAAATGCTTTGACGAAAAAATAGGCATGGCCTAAGAATCTCCGGCTTCTACAAGCCGGAGAGGTTCAATTATGTATGAAAGATAAGCGAAAGATATAATATAGTATATTATATATTATAGTACATAGGGGGTTTTTAATGAAAAATAAATTAATGTTAGTTCTAATATTTTTTATTTTTTTATTTTCTATTGTAACTGTTAGTGCAATAGATGATACAAATGACACCAGTGTTAATAATGGGGATATTTTATCCGTTAACAATGGTGAAACTATATATGATGATATGTATTCTGTTAGTCAAGATGAAAATGATTCTATTTTAACTGAAAATGAAGAAATTAAATTAAGTGAAAATGAACATGAGGCTTTAAAAGATTTAAATTCATCACATTACGGATATTGGACATGGTCGAAGGAAATTTCATGTATAAATTTCACTGATTTATCAAAAAATGGAGTTACTGATATCCTATTAAACTATTATGCTTTAGAAAGGTATAATGAATCTTTTGTAAAATCTTTTATATTGGATGCTGGAGAATATGGAATTAAAACCCATATTTGGGCACAAATTTTTTATGATGGTTCATGGGTTAGGCCGATTGACCGGGCAGGTAATGTTAATTATGCATTTTTTGATAATAAAACGGCAGAACTTGAATATTATGCGGGAATTGAAGGGGTTGCAGGCATACATTATGATTATATTAGATTTTCTGGATCTGAAAGATATGATAATACTGCGTGGCAAAATCCTGGAGGTAAAGAAGCCATTACTTATTTTATAAAACAATCAAGTGAAGCTATTCGAAAAATCAATCCAAATATAATCATATCTGCAGCATTAATGCCCGAAATTTCCATGCTTGAAGAGGTTTACGGTGTTGATTATTCAGAAGTTACTAAGTATTTTGATGTTGTAATGCCGATGGCCTATAGGGGTAATTTTAATGAAGATTCCGCTTGGGTATATAATGTTACTAAATACTTTGTAGATAATTCCCAAGGCAGTGTAGTTTGGACAGGTCTACAGGCATATGTCGATGATGATCATATGGACAACTGTTTACCATTAGTTCAACTTAATAATGATACAATTAATGCATTGGATGCGGGTGCAAAAGGAGTCATGATATTTAAAACAAATTCATCTAAAAACATAAATTTTAATAACCTTACTGTTGATGAAAATCAGCTTAGCTCCTTTGAATATTTATATTATTTGTTATCTTCAACAGTAGATACTTTAGATTTAGAGAATGATTTTGCATTTAATGAAACTACGGATAATGAATTTATTGATGGAATTGAAATTTATAAGGATTACATAACAATAAATGGAAATAACCATGTCATTGATGGTAAAAATCTAGCTAAAATATTTAAAATCCTTGGTGATCATGTTACTTTAAAAAATATCCAGTTTAAAAATGCATTTACTAATGATACAGGTGCTGTTGCATATATTGGGGGAGATAATGTTGAAATCATTAATTGTTCATTTATAGATAATTTTGCTGAATATGAAGCTGCAGCCGTATTCTTAATAGGAGAATATGGATCAATCCAAAATTGTACATTTATTAATAATACTGCAAAATATACTGGTGCAGTTCTTTTAAGAAGTACAAACGGACAAATTATCAATTCATACTTTGAAAATAATACTGCTGAAATTAGTGCTGCGGCCATTGGTTTGGCAACAAGACGTGACAACATTATACAAAACTGTGTTTTTATTAATAATGCGGCATATAATGAAGGTGGAGCAGCAATATTTGTTAATAAGGCATTAAATTTAAAAATCATCAATTCAACATTTTTAGATAATTATGCTCATTATAATGGTGGTGGAATTTTCTGGAGTTATGGAAGTGATGGAAGCGTAATTAACTCTACTTTCATCAATAACACCGCAACTGAAAAAGGAGGAGCAATTTATCATATTGGAGATAAGATTACTTTAGCGGACAATTTATTCAAAGATAATGCTGCAGTTAACGGCTCAGCTATTTATCTAAACAATGGAACAGAAAATGTTTTATCAAAAAATATTATAATTTCAAACGACTTTTATATGAACAATATTGATAATTCAGATATTATGGATTCAATAATATTGGATAAAATCATTTCCAATAACTCAACTGCTTCATTTACTAATAACTGGTTTGGAAATATTAAAAACAACTACAATGAATCACTGAATGAATATGCGGATAATTGGTTGTATTTAAATGCATCAGCAGATAAAACAATGATCGGTGAAGATGTGCCAATTGAATTCTATTTTGACCAATTCAATAATTCCAAATCATTTGATTTGCCTGAAATTACTTTAAAATTAGATGCTGATAATTTGGTTTTAGATAATGACACAGTTTCTATTGACAGCTCAGTCAATTCACATATTACTGATTACGGTGCTTATGTTAATGCAAGTTTTGAAAACATCACACTAAAATATGAGCTTCCTATAGCTGACATTAATATATTCGCAGATGATATGACTAAGTATTATGGTGATTCACAGAGATTTATTGTAAGTGTTTTGGACAGTAAATCCAATCCTATTTCCAATAAAACAGTTTACCTTTCAATTAACGGCATGAAATACACTAAAATAACTGATAAAAATGGATCTGCAAGCATAGGAATTAATTTAAACTCTGGTGAATATAACATGACAACAGCTGTGGATAATATAACTGTTTATTCTACAGTGACGGTATTGTCTACAATTGATGCTGATGATCTTGTTAAAGTATTTAAAAATGAATCACAATACTATGCTGTGTTTAAAGATTTAAAAGGCAATCCATTGGCCGATGCAGATGTAACATTTAATATTAATGGAATAACTTACTTTAAAACCACTGATAATAATGGTGCTGCAAAACTGAATATTAACTTAAGCCCTGGAAAATATATTATCACTTCTCAAAATCCGCTTACTGGTGAAATGCATTCTAATAACATCACTGTATTATCCAGAATTAGTGAAAATGCTGATCTGGTGAAATATTATAGAAATGATTCACAATATAGTGTTAGAATCCTTGGTGATGACGCTAATCCTGTAGGTGCCGGTGAAGTTGTAACCTTTAATATCAATGGTGTTTTATACAACAGAACTACAAATGAATCAGGTTATGCAACATTGAATATTAATTTAGACCCGGGTTATTATGTTATCACAGCTGAATATAAGTCCTGTAAAGTATCCAATAATATTATAGTTAAATCAGTTCTATTCGCAAGTGATTTGAATATGTCTTATAATGACGGTTCTAAATTCACTGCCAGCCTTTTGGATGGTCAAGGCAGGTCTTATGCAAACCAGAATATTAAATTTAATATTAATGGTGTTTTTTATGATAAAACCACAGATATTAATGGTGAAGCTAAATTAAATATTAATTTGCTTCCGGGCCAATACATTATAACCTCCAGTTATAATGGCTATAATGCTGCAAATAAGGTAACTATTAGTTAAGAAGATTTATCTTCTTTTCTTTCTTTTTTTAATAATCTATTTTTTCAAGTTATATCTTTTTTCAAATAATATTTAAAATATAAAATATATACTATAAATAAAAGCTTTTTGGTTTTGGTTATTATGAATATTTTAATATCTAACGATGATGGTGTTTTTGCGCCAGGAATATTGGCTGCAAAACAAGCTGTTGAAGATTTGGCCAATATCACTGTTGTTGCACCGGATAAAAACAACAGCAGCATTGGACGTCGCATAACCTTATTTAAACATTTAAAAATAAATCAATGTAGTCTTGAAGATGGAAGTTCAGCTTACTCTGTTACCGGAAGTCCCGCAGATGCAGTAATTGTCGGTGTTGATTACTTAATGGAAGAAAAACCTGATTTAGTAATAACTGGAGTAAATCAGGGCATTAATATAAGTTGTGATATAACCTCATCAGGTACAGTCTGTGCAGCTCTGGAAGCAGTCAGTTTGGGTATTCCTGCAATAGCAGTTTCCTTATTTATGGACCCGAAAACTTCTTTTAAACAGGATGAAAATGGTGAATGGTACGTAGATTATGATTTTACCCTAACAAAAAAAGTTTTACATGATTTGGTATTGAAAATAAAAAATGAAGGATTTCCGGATAGTGTTGATTTGTTCAATTTAAATGTACCTTCTAATTATGACTCAGAAGAAGTTAAAATAACTAAACTATCCCCCAAAATGCTAGATAAAAAAGTCATTGATAATACTAATGAAGAAAAAGAGGAATTGTTTAACTATTCTTTGGATGAAAATCAGGAAAATGATGATTTGGTAATGATTACTTCCACATTAGTTCAGGAATATGATGAAGATACTGATGGCTATACATTAATAGTTGAAAAAAGGCCAAGTTTAACTCCCCTTAGTGTGAATATGACCTGTAAAGATTTAAAAGATTGGTAATGCATTTGTGAAATATACATATTTTCTTTTAAAAAAAGGCCATTGAACACTACCATTATTTTAAAATTATGGTTAATAAAATAAAAACTTAGTCTTTTAATATTAAAATAATAAATCATTCTTTTAATTATTTATTTCTTATATATTATCTTCACTTAAAGAAATAACTTCTTTTGTTGTATTATCCGCAGCACTTACAACATTTATGCTTAATACCAGCAAAATAGCTAAAATGAGTATTAAATATTTTTTCTTCAAATTTACACCCCATTTTTTTACTTAGACTTTACTAGTTAAAATCAAAGTTGCACTTACAACATGTGCTTTATATTTTCATTCGTAAAAAGACATTTTTCTACATCAATCATAAGATTGACACAATTATAATTTATGATATTATTAATATATAATAATTCATGATTATTTTCCTTACTAAAAAAAACATATTCATTATTAATTATTTTCATAAAATTCAATTCTAAACATCTTTACTAGGGGAGGTAGTTCAATTTAAATATATCAAAAAATATAATTAATTATATTAACCTTTTAATTTTCATTGGTGTTGTGATGAGAGTGGAAAAAGAATATAGGCATTTGGAGGGTATTGATGAAATCCGTATTTTTAATGCCAATCATGAAGATTTTTATAAACCTGCACCTAAAGAGTTTGATATTGAAGATTTACCGTTTCAAGAACTTATAAATAATATGGGTGTTGAAATACATTGTTTGATTCCTTATAATGATGGTGAGGATTTTATTATTCAAAGTATAGGTAACTTTACTCTTAATAAATATAATTGCACTGCTGATGATGTAAAAGGAAGATTATTAAGTAAATTATCACCATTATTTTATGAAACTTTGTATGATGAGTTTATTGATGCCTATAAAAACCATAACATTAAAAAAATAAGATTCGTATATTATTACAAAAATAAATTATCAAAACTAAGCAATGCAACAATAATTTTCGATATGGGTAAAATCTTTGTAAGTACTAATAATATAGATACAAGAACAAGTAAGCGTGTTGATTTGGAATATAGGGATTTTGATGAGGATAAAAATGATATAATAGAAAATTTTTCCCAAACGGGCAGTTATTATAATATCAATGGAAAATATACCTGGTCACAGGGAATATATAATATCATAAATCGTGCAAAAGAGGAATCTGATGATTATTTCAACATTGTCTTTGATTTGGTAATTCCTGAAGATAAACACATTGTCAATAAAATTTTCGATGTTACCAATAAGGAAACTGCTCAATGCAATGAGATTATTCGTATTAAAACTAAAGATGGTATTTTAAAAACTATAGAAGTTAATGTTTATTCTTATTTTGATGAAAGCGGTATTATTATTCGTCAAGGTCTGATGAATGATATAACCAAATATTCCGATGATGAACTCACCAAGCCTGTTGATTTCTTATTGGACGGCTTTAAAAACAGCACTAAATTAGCTTTGTTAATTGAACCTTTAAATAATAAACAGTTTAAGTTTTCAAAAGGTTTTTATTACTTCATTGAAAAGGATTATGAAGAATACAAGCATTCAAGAGATATTTTTGAAAATATTGTTGAAAAAGATACTGTTGAACGTTTAAATAAGCTGGTTGATGGAGAAATAAATATGATAGATGAAACTTTCAATTATTATGTTGATGGCAATCCAAACAAAAAAAAGGTCGTCGATTTGTATATTGAACGTTTTGAATATGGAAACACTCCTCACAGTCTCGGTTTTCTAACAGACATTACTGAAGAAAGAGTTAAACAAGAAGAATTGATTGTATCTAATGAAAATCGATTGATTTTAATTAAAGAAATCCATCATAGAGTTAAAAATAACTTGCAAGTTCTAAACAGTTTTTTAAACCTTGAAAAACGAGCATATAAAAATAATCCTAATTTAATCATTGAACATATGCAAACACGTTTAAATTCACTTGCATTACTTCATGAAAAGACATATAACTCTCAGGATTTTAAAAATATCAATCTAAAAAATTATCTTATAGATCATGACAAACAAACGATAAATGTGGTTGATTATCCTAAAAATATTGAGTTTGATACTTATGTTGATGATGATTTGGAACTGTCTATTGAAGTTATCACACCACTGCTTCTGATTATTGATGAAATAACTATGAATGCAGTTAAACATGCATTTCCAGACAAAACGGCAGACAATAAAATAACTAAAAGCATAAGAAATCTTGGTAACAATACTGCCGAGCTGATAATTGAAGACAATGGTGTCGGTATTAAAGATTCAGATCAAATGATTGAAAATTTGGGCTGTGAAATTATTAAAAGCTTAACTAAACAGTTAGGAGGAACTATCCACCTAATTAAAAAAGAAAAGGGAACTGCATATAAATTAACTTTCCCTATACAAATGGAACACACCATCGAATAGAGGATTATCTTAAAAAAAGTTTTAAACAAATTTCTAAAAAAATAAGTAAAAATTGTTGAAATAAGATTTCAACAAAATTTTTTTAAAAGTTATCTATTCTTTTAAATCCAATGTCTTTTTTTCAATTTCAATTTTTTCATTTAAAATATCAGATACTTCATCCATTTCTTCTTTAACAGCTGAAATATCCTCTTCAATAGATACTAAATCAGAAATTCTTTCTATGTCTTTTTCGAAATTTTTAATTAACTCATTTTTAGCTTTTTGCATTTTTAACATAGCATCTAATAAGATTTCTTCTAATTTATTTTCTGTTTTGAATAAGATAAGTTCAATAGGTTTTTCACCTGCTTCGATTTCTGAATCAGTAGCATCTAATAATTTAACAATATCATTTTCCGCATCTTGTTCGGCTTTTTCAATAATTTTAAGAGCTTTTTCAATATGAGCACTTATTTTTTTATCAGTATATTTTTCTTTTAAAGCTAATTTTCTTTCTTTATGATTAATTTTAGCTTGTGCTTTTTTTTCTTCTAATTTTACTTTACTTTCATCTACTTTAACGGCAAGTTTTTCTTTATTTAAACTCATTATATCACTTACTTATATTCTATTTAACCAAAGAATTATATATAAAAAAGAATTTATAAATCTTTTGATTATTATTAGTTTTTTCATCAAATACATATTAGTATTATTCATTGTTTAAAATGTATAATTTAAGCATTATCTTTTTTTAATGCATCTTTTGTTATGCGGACTGCACCTCTACTGTGAATTCGAACAATAGGATGTTTGTCGTTTTTTGCAATATATTCCAGCTTCTCCAGGTAAGGCCTGACACACTCAGGTTTTCTTTTTCCAACCACTCGAAACATTTCAGGAGCTTCTATTCGAACCTTTTCTCCAGGATCCGAAAACATATCCTTAAAAAGTTCTAGCTTTTCGCAAAAGAGTTCAGGAGCATTTGTTGCTATATTTTCACAAGCCCAAACAAATGCAAGTCTTACTTTTTCCATATCATCTTCTCTAGTTTTCATCAGTTTGTCCATATATGGAATAATCAAATTCTTGTCTGCCCTGCCTATTCTTCCCAATGCATTAACAGATCTTTCCCGCAGCTTCGGATGTTCATCTTCAATGTATCCAACAATTACATCAATATATTCCTTTACTTTTTCAGGATATATTAATCCTATTTCTCCTATAACCCATAATGCCTTTGCTTTTACTTCAACCGAATAGATTTCATTTAGTTTATCTGCAACGAAATCAATATTGTTTTTCCAACAGTCCCGGCTTTTCTGAATTTTTCTTAATTCATCAATTATTTCCTTATCATTACTGCTTAACATTATTTTTACTCTTCCATAGTGTATACCACTTTTAAGCGCCAAAAATTGTCATTTTGTGAATTATTGGTTGAAATAGCCCAGATCATCATATAATATTTAATTATTGAAAAATAAAACTAAATCTGCACATATATTACAGATAATATTTAAGTAATTACTTAATATTAATTTTTTTGACTTTATTGTTAATTAAATAGAATTAATATAGATTAATCCATGTATCTAATAAGTTTTGATTGTAAATTTAAAACAAACCGTGAGAATATGGAAAATATCTTTCAGCATTATGGATTAAGAAAAATTCAAAGTTCATTATATGTTGGAGATTTGAATAATTATGAAAGAAAAGATATGGCTATAAGGATTAATGAATCAATAAAAGAAAACGACAGTGTTTTGATAATACCTCTTTGTCAAAGCTGTTTTTCTAAAAAAGAAAGTTGCGGTCAAAAAATAAAGTTTAAAAATGATTTATTTAGGGTGTATTAAGATGAAACTACTAATTGACGGCTACAACAAGTCATTACATAAAAAAGATAATCAACTGGTCATATATGAAAATAACAAAATTATTGATAAAATAAAAGCAAGTCAGATTTCAGATATTACAATTGTTGCAAAAGGTTATGTCACTTTCGATGCACTGAACTTAATTGCTAAAAATAACATTAAACTAATTGCAATTGATTATAATGGAAATTTAACATATGCAATAGAATCGCCAGATGTTAGAAATATAAAACTTAAAAAACAACAATATAATCTTAGTGAAAATATCAAAGGTCTTAAAATAGCAAAAGAATTAATTAAATGTAAAATGAAAAATCAAAAAGCAACATTAACTACTTTAAATAAGAAAAAACAATTCAAAAATGTTCAAAATTCAAGATTAAAAATTGAAGAGTATATTAATCAACTTAAGACAAATAATTTCAATAAAAT
>CACXWH010000075.1 GCA_902771225.1 uncultured Methanobrevibacter sp.
AGGAAAATCCACATATTATTATGAATGGAAATGCTTTGACGAAAAAATAGGCATGGCCTAAGAATCTCCGGCTTCTACAAGCCGGAGAGGTTCAATTATAATATTAAATACTTGGTGCTTTAAATTAATATTAAGGTGATTAATATGATAAAAAAAATACCTGTTTTAGATTTGAAAGATGGCCAAGCAGTAAGTGGTAAATCCGGTTTAAGAGATACATATCAACCACTTCAAACAGTATTCGCACCTTCATCTGATCCTGTTGAAATTGCTCAAGGTTTAAAATTAAATGGTGCAGATGAATTATATATTGCAGATTTGGACTTAATTGAAAATAAAGGCCATAATATTAATGAAATAAAAATGGTTAACACAATTATTCCCGTTATTCTGGATGCGGGTGTTAAAAATGCTGAAGGATTCTCATTTTTCCTAGACTATGCATTTAAAATTATTATTCCAACAGAAACATTAGAAAGCATAGATGACCTTTATGAAATCTGCAATAAATATCCGAAAGAAAGAATTGTCATAAGTGTAGATGTAAAAAATAATGAATTACTTTCAAAAAATTTAGATTTATCAATTAAAGAATTTAAAGATATATTAATTGATGTTGACCCATTTCAAATAATTCTTTTAGATGTTAGTGGTGTTGGAACAAATAAAGGTTATAATGAAGAACTATTAAATGAATTTGAAGATTTAAAAGATAAATTAATAGTTGCCGGTGGATTAAATAAAGATTCAATAACTGAATTAGAAAAAATAGGTATAAAAAAAGTGTTATTGGGAACAAGCCTGCACTCAGGTGAAGTTAATATAATTTAAATCATTGATCTTAAAACCACATAAGGGAAAGCACAAGCTACAACGAATAATACAATACCCAATCCAAGTTTAGGATTGTTGTCATCTAATATTCCGGACATGATTAATAATATTCCGAAAAATCCAAAAATTACGGGTAATATATGAGAAAATATAGTTGTTCCAGTTAATGCCATTTTTTATCACTTATTAATCTTTTAATTTTTAAATTATATAAATATTTAGATGAATTATTTTATTTTTTTAATTATTTAAAATATACTTTATTCTTTTTTAATCATCCTTAAATAATATTTTTATCATATTGCTTATATATACTTTAACTATGAGAATTGACACGCATCATCATCACAAAAAAGCAAGTAAAAATCTGGCATTTGTTTTTTTTGTGAATTTAACGTTCAATATAATTGTCATAATTGGAGGTCTTGCAACAAACAGTATGGCAATTTTAGCCGATTGTATTCATGACATGTCAGATACTATTTCAATGGCGGTTGCCTGGATTTTAGAACATGTCTCTCAAAAAGGTTCAACAGATACTTTTTCTTATGGTTATCAGAGATTTTCTATTTTAGGGGCTGTTCTTACATCAACATTTGTTATTATAATGGCATTTTTTATCTTGCAAGAGGCTATTCCTAGATTATTTTTGCCTGAAGAAGTTGATGCTGGGGGAATGCTTTTAGTTGGTATGGTGGGCTTAATATTCAAATCCGTTTCTGTCTGGAAGTTACATGGTGGCGAAACATTTAATGAAAAAGCTATTTTATATCATTTGCTTGGAGATATTTTTGAATGGATTGCAATATTAATTTTAAGCATCATTCTAATATTCTGGTCTGATGTAACTTATTTGGATCCTTTTATATCAATAGGAATTGCTCTATGGTTAATATTTAACTTAAGTAGAACATTATATAAATCAATTTTAGTATTGCTTCAAAAAACGCCAGATAACTTTGATATAGGCGAGTTCAAGCAAAATATTTTAGCTATTGATGGAATTAAAGAAATCGATGATTTTCATATATGGTCACTTGATGGAATTGACTCTGTCATGACATTAAAAGTAAAAATAGATAATTGGGATAATCCGGAAAGAATTAAAGAAGAAATATATTCTATTTCAAATAAATATCATGTTATAGATATTACAATAGAACTAGAATAATACTTTTTCTCAACTAAAAGATTTATTATATGCTTGATATAATATAATTATCTATTTGAAAAGTATATATGAATATAAAAAATCTATTTTACTGAATGTTCATATTCAAATATTATGATTGAAAAAAATCATCGTACAGATAGATTGATAAATTATAGATAAAAATAATGTATTGGGGGAATGGGATTATACTTTCCCATTAATGATTTTCATGACAATAATTACTATTGGACCGGTTACCAGGGATTTAATAATTACAAAAAATAATAAACAATCAAAAACGGGTGGAGCAGTTTATTTTCAGGCATTTGTTTTTGAAGAATTTTATCCTGATTATTTGGTTATTACAAATGGTGGGGATGTTAGTTTAATTAATGATTTTCCTAATAAAAATAAAGTTAAATTAATTAAAAAAGAGAATACGCATTATTTTATTAATGAATACCCCAATAATGATTATGAAAGAATTCAATCAAGTAATTTTCCTAATATTCCCATAACAAAAGATGACCTGTCAGATATTTTGCCTGAAAATATCGATGCATTTATCATCAACCCATTAAATGCATTTGACTTTCCAAATGAAACTATTGATTATTTAAAATCATTTAATGTACCAATTTACATGTCACTTCAGGGATTTTTAAGATATCCATTTGAAAAGATAAATGAAAGCACATATTCTATTTCATTGAAATTAACATCCGAAAAGATAAGTACGGTTTGTGATATTGACGGATTATTTTTAGATGAATATGAATCAGAAATTTTATTTGAAAATAATTCCTTTAAAGACTTGAATATTGATGAAATAATAATTACCAATGGATTTAAAGGCTCAAGAGTACTTGCAGATAAGGAATATCAAATTCAACCCGTTAAAGCTGATAGTGTCATTGATTCAACCGGATGCGGAGATACGTATATGGCAGCTTATATTTCAAAAAAATTAACCACCAAATCTATTTTAAAATCAGCTAATTTCGCATCAAAAATAGCTAGTGATAAACTTAGCTTTTTTGGGCCTTTTAAAAGCGATATTTAATAATAAGTAAACTTTATTAATATAAGAATTAATAATTATATATGATTGAAAGAATTTTTAAAAAATAAATGATTTTCATGTTATCCAATCCATCTACTAATAAAATTGAAAAGGAGTTCGAAAACTTACGTAAGGAGTTATTAGATTTAACTTTAAGAAATCAATTACTTAATTTTAAAACTAGAGCTAAAACTATTAAGATTAATAATCAGACTCCAATAAATATCTTTCAAACATTAGTTTTACAAGAAAATAAAATGTATTTTGTAGCTAATAAAAAGGATAAAAAAGAAGAAAAATCTTCAGTTTGGGATCATATTCCATTTGATTTCAGTAAATTTTCCGAAGGAGATAAAAAATTAGAAGCAGATTTAACTCCTAATGAACTTCAAAAAAGATTGTATTATATTAATAACCAGGCCAAAACCATGCTTCAAGAGCAAGGTTATAATATTCTATATTTGGCCGTTGGATTTTTAGAATGGGTTGATAAGTCAAAACCAAAACAAAGTAATAATGCTCCTTTGGTTTTAATTCCTGTTTCAATGGAAAGAAAAAAAGTGGGAGAATCATTTAATTTAGAATGGACTGGAGAAGATATTCAAACTAATATTTCACTTAAAGCAAAGCTTCTTGAAGCAGGTATTGAACTTCCGGATTTTGAATTTAAGAAATATGGTGAAGTTATAGATCATTATATTGAAAAAGTAAAGCGTGCTGTTCATAAAATGGAAGATTGGAAAGTAAATCATAATATTGCTTTAGGTTTCTTTAGTTTTACAAAATTTGTAATGTATAATGATTTAAATCCTGATAGCTGGGCAGCTAATGTAGATTTAACTAAAAATGAGTTAATACAAGCTATTTTTAATCCCGCTAAAAATGATGTTGAAGCATTCAATGAGGAAGATATTGATTCACAGCTTGATTATCAATCAATGTATCAGGTTTTAGATGCGGATTCTTCACAAATTGCTGCAATACAGGATGTTAAATCCGGGAGAAATCTTGTTGTGGAAGGGCCTCCTGGAACAGGTAAATCACAGACTATTGTTAATTTAATTGCTGAGTTGCTTGCTGAGGGTAAATCAGTTTTATTTGTATCAGAAAAAATGGCTGCATTGGATGTTGTAAAAGATAGATTAGCTAATGTTGGTTTGGGTAAATTTGTTTTAGAGTTGCATTCTCATAAAACTAGACGTAAAAAATTCTTAAAAGACCTTCAAAAAGCAACTACTGTTCGAGCAGTTGATACATTAAATATTGATCAAACTATAAGGAAATTAGAAACTTTAAAAAGACAACTTGATGATTATGCTAGCGTTATTCACAGACCGGTTTTTGCTGTTAATTTATCTGCATTTCAATTATATGGGATGAAAGAAGCTGCTGATGATCATTTTGCAAGAAAACAAACTATAATGCCTTTAGTTAGATTTAATAATCCTGAAAATATTTCATTAAAGGATTTGGATGATATTATTTTGGCTTTAGAAAGTGTTGCTGAGTTGTATCAAACTATTTCTAAAGAAAATCCTTGGAGTAAATGTGCACCGAAAAGTTTACTTCCGGCTGATTTAAGGGAAATAGAAATGCTGATTAATGATACATTAAAATCTCTTGATGCTTTTTTAATTGAACGTGGAAGGGTATATGATATTTATGGTATTAAAAAGCCAGATACCTTAAATGAATTTGAAAAGTCACTATCTGCATTTGATATTATTAAAACCCAAAATTCTGAATTGATTGATGCTCAAATATTAAAATCAGGTGCATGGGATAATAATAATGATGACCCTTACAGGTTAATACAAGAACTAGCTAAATATCAAAGAGTTGCACCTATATTGAATAAATTTAATCCTAATATTTATAATGTAAACATTGATGCTTTAATTTATGAATTGAATGAATTATCTCATAAAAAATTCCGATTCTTTAAATCTAATCAACATTTGGAACTTGTTGAGAGATATTACAATTATCCCGTTCAGGACGATATAAATACTATAATAGATGATTTAAATAAAGCTAAAATTGCTATAAGACTTAAAAAGAATTTGGAAGCTAATGATACATTAGCTAAAAAATATTATGGTGAATATTGGCATTTAAATGCAGATATTAATGATTTAAAAGCGATTGCTCAATGGATGACACAATTCACATCACTTACAAATGAAGGAATCTTTTCACAAAACACTATCGATATCTTATCTAAAGATTTATTTGAAATTAACCCTGAAAGAGATTTAATTGATTACATTGATGCCGGAAAAGAATTTAGTGGTGATTTGGATAAATTAAAATCAAAATTAAATCCTAGAAGTAAATTAATATTTAAAAAAGGTGCAAAGGATGTGCCTTTTGAAGACTGGCAATCCCAATTATATAATTGGAGAGGACAACTTTCAAGCCTTCATTTATGGTCACAATATCTAAACACTAAAAATTCTCTAAAAGGAACAACTGCAGATTTATTTGTTGATTCTATTGAGAAAAGAAATATTAAAAAAGATGATATTAAATCATTGGTTGAAGGTAATTTTGCAGATTCATTACTTAATATTTTATTTGTAGAAAATCATGAATTGGCCACATTTATTGGTGAATTACATGAAAACAGAATACGTGAATTTAAAGATTTGGATAAAAAGATTTTAGTTTTAAATCGTAAAAGAATTTTCCATAAATTAAATAATAATATTCCGCAAATTTTCGGTGCTACAGAAAATCCTCAAGCAAAGGTTCTTGCAGGAGAATTTACTAGAAAAAGTGGACATTTGCCAGTTAGAAAGTTATTGGAAAAAGCTGGAGGGATGATTAAACAAATTAAACCTTGTTTTATGATGTCTCCATTATCTGTTGCACAATATCTTGACCCGACAAATGAAGAATTGCAATTTGATGTAGTTATTTTTGACGAAGCAAGTCAAGTGAAACCTGAAGATGCATTAGGAGCATTTATGAGAGGTAAAACTGCTGTTGTAATGGGTGATACACAGCAATTGCCGCCAACTTCATTTTTTGATCAAATGGCAAGTGGAGAAAGTGATGAAGAGGAAGCAACATCACTGGATATGGAAAGTATTTTGCATTTATGTAAATTATCATTCCCAGTAAAAATGTTAAAATGGCACTACCGAAGTCGGCATGAATCATTAATTAATGTATCTAATAAAGAGTTTTACGATAATGAATTGCTTGTGTATCCTTCACCTTCACATAATGACTCTGAATTAGGATTAAAATTCCATTATAATCCAGATACTGCATATGAAAGAGGTTCATCTTCTGCAAATCCAAAAGAAGCAGAAGATGTTGTTGAAGCAATATTTGAACACTTTGATAGATATGGTGGTACAAAAAGTTTAGGTGTTGGAACATTCTCTGTTGCTCAAAAAAATGCTATTCTGGAAAAATTGGAAGAAAAACGCCGTGAAAGACCGGAATTTGAACCCTTATTTTCAGAAAATAAAGATGAAAGATTCTTTGTTAAAAACCTTGAAACAATACAAGGGGATGAAAGAGATGTTATTTTAATCAGTGTAGGGTATGGTTTTGATAATGAGAGAAAAATGTCTCTTAACTTTGGTCCTTTAAATCAGGACGGTGGTGAAAGAAGGTTAAATGTATTAATTACACGTGCCAGACAGAAATGTGTCGTATTTTCTAATTTTAAAGCATCCAGTATGAAATTAACTGCAAATCCTCCTCATGGGGTCAGAGCATTAAGAGAATTTTTAGAATATGCTGAAAACTTAACAATTGGTGCCCATACTCTTGATGAACACTCTCAAGCTCCATTTGAAGATGCAATAGCCAGTTTTTTAGAAGAAAATGGGTATATTGTAGATAAACAAATCGGTTGTGCAGGATTTAGAGTCGATTTAGCTATTGTTGATGAAGAAAATCCGGGTAAGTATATTTTAGGTATAACTACTGATGGAAAAATGTATGCTTCAAGTAAAGTTGCACGTGACCGTGATAGACTTCGTGAACAGGTGCTTGAAGGATTAGGATGGAAACTTTATCATTTATGGTCTACAGACTGGTATAGAAATCGTGACTTGGGTCGTAAGAAATTATTGGAATTCATTGAAAAATCAATCAAAGAAACTCGTGAAGAACAAAGGATAGCTCGTGAAAAAGAAGAAAAACGTAGGATAGAAGCTCAAAAACGAGCTGAAGAATTAAGAAAGAAACGTGAAAAAGAGTTGGAAGAACAGAGGAAAAAGGATGCTGAAGCTCAAAAGAAGAGTTTGGGAGAAAATGTTGAAGTAATTCCTCCAGAAGGACTTGATTTTGATGATGATATAATCTTTGTAAGCAAAGATTCTGATGATGAATTTAATGCTGATGGGGATATTGAATTTGTTGAAGAAAAATCCCCTAGTGAATTTGTTGAGGCTAGTGATGATGAAATCGTTGAAGATATTGATGTAAGTTCTCCTAGTGAATTTGTAACTGTTGATGAAGAATCTAGTGCATTTGAAGACTTCATATTCCATGATGACTCTAAAGATTTGGATTCTGATGATGAAATTGATGTAGGTAAGGATTCGGATTCATCAGATTCAGAAAAAAACAGTGAAGATAAAGACTCAGTTGACATTTCTTCTTCTGGTGAAAGTGATGATGTTACTTCAACAGATGATGTTGATTTGGGTTCTGATGATGATATAAACGATGTTAAGGAGCCTGTAGAAGATATGTCCCTTGAAGAGGGAGATATTGATGACATTATAAATAAAAATTTAGATGATACTTTTGATAAAATTAGCTCTTCAAAAATGGATGATGAACAAAATAAAAAAGATTCTGGTGATGAATTAAATTTCAATGAGTTTATTGATGAGTTTAATAATGATGAAAATGACGATTTAGAAAAAGACTCTGTTACTCATTTGAATGATGGTGAAGAAGATGAAGATACATTTACAAGTGATAAAGACGATAGCGAAGATGTTCAATATAAAGACGAAGAAATCGAAGAAGAAATCGAGAAAGAATCATCAGAAGTAGAGGATGATTCTGGTTCTTCAAAACTTAAATTTGGATCCAATTTATCAGAAAAAGGATTTATATCTTCAATTAAAAATAAATTTTCATTATTTAAAAATGATTCTTCAGAAGAGGGCTCTGAGGAAATAAGTGATGTGATTAAAGATAAATTAGAAGATAATGATGAATTTATATATGTTGACCATAGTGATGAGGAAATCATTGAAGATGATGATTCATTGGATAAAGATACTGAATCTGAGGATGTTGTTGATGATTCATTAGATGAAAACAGAGAATCTAACATTGAAGATATTGTTGAAGAGGATATTGAATCTGGTTCTAAGGGTTCTGTAAAAGATGATATTGAAGATATTGAATCTGGTTCTAAGGGTTCTGTAAAAGATGATATTGAAGATATTGAATCTGGTTCTGAAGATTCTGTAAAATATGATATTGAAGATATTGAATCTGGTTCTAAGGGTTCTGTAAAAGATGATATTAAAAATGATTCACTTGAAGAGGATATCATTGAACCAGAACCAATTAAAGAAGAAGTTAAACAAAACTCTAATGTAAATTTCAAAAAATCTGCTGACACTATTGACTTGGATAATGAAGAAATAACTAAAGAAGATAATATTGATTTAGATGAAATTGATGATATAAAAATTGGTGATGATTCTAAAAGTAATAAATCTGAAATCAAGTCTGATGAAAATATTGATATAACTCCTGTTGATGAAGATAATATTGATTTAGATAAAATTGATGATATAAAAATTGGTGATGATTCTGAAAGTAATAAATCTGAAATCAAGTCTGATGAAAATATTGATATAACTCCTGTTGATGAAGATAATATTGATTTAGATGAAATTGATGATATAAAAATTGGTGATGATTCTGAAAGTAATAAATCTGAAATCAAGTCTGATGAAAATATTGATATAAGTCCTGTTGGTGAGGATAAAGTTGATTTGGGTTCTGATGAGGATTATATTTATGTGGA
>CACXWH010000076.1 GCA_902771225.1 uncultured Methanobrevibacter sp.
ACTAAGTTTTTGTCAGCAAATGCGATTTTTACTAATGGGTTGAAAGCCCAAGCGTCTCCACGAGCGGAGTGAGGTGCTTGTGCGATACCAGCGTATTCACCTTGGTGTCCTACGTTCATTGCGTAGTTAGGGTAGTTAGGTCCTCTCATTTCGAGTGGTAAACCTTCATCGTTTCTGATGGAGAATACGTTAGCTGCACCACATTGATCTTGTAAATCGAAACCGTAGAATCCGAGTCTGGAGTGTTGTTCTTTGTGTAAGTACATGGATAAGTACCATGCGCTTAAACCAGTTTGTGCATTACCAGTAGCGAATGCAGTGGAACAACCAGCAGCTGCGGAAATAACGGATGCTCTTTGAGATCCACCGAAGTGAGTTTCGAGTAAAGCTGGGTATTCGTATTGTTCTAATGCGTAGAATGCTACTTCAGTACCTACATCAAGAACAGTGTCCATGTTGTTAGGTGCTTCAGTTAATCCACCGTATTTGTCTTCGACGTAGTCTTTACCGTAGTAGGTGAAGTCGTCTAATACGTTATCGGTGTATGCTGCAGTAGCATATTGGGTGAATCCTACACCACCAGACATGTAAGAACCTAACCAAATTTGGTCGTATAAAGCAGCACCTAAAGCTACTACTTCTAAGGTTGATCTTACAGGGTCATCAGGGTAAGCTCTGGAACCTTGACAGATATCTGCCATGAATCCGAATGGAACTCCACCAAGTTCGTTTTCTGCTCTTGCTCTTCTTACAGGTAAGTAAGTACCCATGATTCTTACAGCTTGCCAAACAGCTCCGCCAACTTCAGCTTTTAAAGCTTCAGCTTGTTCTTCTGGGAACTCTTTGTTGATGTCTAATACGAATGCTGAGTCAATTTCGTCAGCTAACTCGTCATCACCAGTGAAAACTTTTACATAGGAATCTTGTACTACTAATGGGTCAGTTTCTACCATGTGTTCTTGAACTACTGCTGCACCAGGCATAGCGTGGTTTACAGTTTCTAAGTAGTGTGTAATGGTTTCAGGAGTAACTTCAATACCTAATCTTTTTTCGAGAACATTGTGTGCAGTGTTTAAACCTACAATAACAGTTCTTCTAATGTCATCCCATGCTTGTTGGATAGCTGCATTGTTAACATAGTGTAAATCATCACCTTCTACAAAAGTGTCAGTAGTAGATAATTGGTAAGACATTAAAGCTCTTTGACCTAAAGGAGTACCAATGTCTGGGTTGTACATTGGAATTCCTCTTTTTTTAGCGATTTCTTTACCTTCTTTTACAAATGCGCTTTTTTTCTCAGATTGAGTCCAACCACCCATGTTATAGAATTGGGTCCTTTTTTCAGTTGGGTCTTCAGTAAATTTCTTTTTCATTGCATCTAAGAATTTTTTATCAGCCATATTAATCTACCATCCTACTTCTGGATTGAATGCACCAAAGGATCTGGAAACGTGTATTCTTTGACAGACTTTTACAGCGTCTACGTCATCTTTGTATGCTTCACCATCTATTCTGTAAATAGTGGTTTTTGATCTTAAAGTTTCTTCGTCTAATGGTTCACCTAAAACTACTGGTTCGTCTAATTCTCTACCAACTTGGTCTTTTACCATTTCAACATTACCGGTTTCTTTGTTGAATACTTGTCTTCTGAGCATATCAAACATTAAACCGTTTTCATCTAATCTTAAGGAGTGACCGTGTACACCAGCACCTCTAATACCAGTTCTTGCAGTATCAAAGTATTCGGTTTCTAAAAGATATTTTGAGATTCTTTCAATGTCTCTTTCTCTTGCTTCAATAACTTGTCTTCCAGATAATGTACCGGTATCGATTCCTCTAAATCTGCATAAGTAAGATCTAGCTCTTAAGAAAGGTTGAGCTGGAGCGAAGTACATGGAATCTACGAATTGGATGTATCTAATCCTGTCTCCTGCTTTTGCACCGTCAATAGGTGCTACTAATTCTCTTACACTGTCATCTGGCTCATCCATTTCATCTAATGGTGGGTGAACTGATTTATATTCTTCACCGGGAGCTTTATGACCTAATATTTTTACTACGTCTTCATCAGCGATTTCTCTTAACTTTTCTAACTCGTATTCTGGGTTAGTGAAGTTTCTTCTGTTTTGAGCAACCTGAGAAGTACCTGGATAAATTTGTACCATAATTATGCATCTCCTAATGCTAATTTAACTTTTCTAATTAATGTTGTCTTGGGTTGGCATGACTTTAGAAGTTTTTACTCCAATTTTAGCAAAATCTTCATGGTCAACTGGTGATTCACAAATAATAATCGCAGGTTTATTAACATTCCTCAATATTAATCTTGCTTTGTAAATTAAGTGATTTGCGACTCCGCCTAAGTGGATTACAAGTAATTTGAAATTTTGTAATTGTTCCACTTCTTTATTATTTAGACCAAACAAAGTCCCTCCTGAAGCAGGAGCATCACTAGGAACACCAGCACCCGCATTTAAAACCATAGTACTTGTTAAAACATTTGCTTCACGTAAACCAAAAGTGATTTCACAAACAGGTTTAGTAATGTGTCTACGTCCTGGAGACATTGCAACTGCACATACATCAGTACCGCATTCTGCAAATGTGCCTCTTTGAGCAAGACTTCCACCTTTACCCATACCGCTTGTTTCTCTACAATCTACTACGTGAGTGCAACGTCCAATCATATTTAGTCATCCTTTTTAATAATATTCACATGGTCATCGAATTTTGAATATTGATCTGTCATTCCAACTAAATCATCTGGTAATTCTGAATCTCCATATTTAATTTTATCTGTAACAGTTCTTTGTTTTCTGATATAATTAGACCTGTCTTGATTAATATCAAATCCATATGGGATATGTTTTTCACATATTTCTTCGACTTCTTTAATTGTAGATTCCATAGTTATTTCAAGGAAAATCCTAGCGGTTTTAACCTGTAAAACTACATCCTCACCATTAATTTGTATGACTCTACGTTCCCTATATTTTTCAGGCAAAGTAGCTTCGCCTTTTGGAAATCTTGGACCATGAATAACAGTTCTTTTAACATCATCTAAAGATTCCAAATCATTTAACAATGATTCAGTCGTGTCACTTCCAAGAATTCTGTAAGGAAAGATTTCAATATCCATGTTTTGACCTTCAAATTAGATTTTTCAAATTAATTAGATGTCACCTTTAATTTCTTCAGCTGCAACAGCAACTGCTTCAAGAGGTTCTCTGAATTCATCAATTTGACTGTATACTTCTTTAATTAAACCAGAAGTTGCTTCTGGTGAAAAGAGTTGTGTTCCTGCATCTAAGGACATAGCCAGCTACACAAGGGATACAGAATCCTTTACTGTGTCTGGTTACAACGTGGTTACCGTTGAATAAACCAGGACCTCCTCCACCATAAATGGAGTGAGAGAAGAATGAGAATCCTACAGCTACACCTTCTGCTCTACCGTAGTCGAGACCAGGTAAACCGGTTGCGAATTCAAGGTTATCATTGAAGTATAATAAAGTAGATGGAATACCTTGAGCAGCACGAGCAGCACCTACGTTAACCATAGTTGCAGCTACAGCACCAGCAGCAGCATATGCGTTCCATTTAGCTGCATCATCAGTGTTGTAAATAGCGAAATCAGTTAATTGGTCTTGAGGAGCAATTACACCATCAGCTTCTGCACGAGCGATAGTTGCTTGTACAATACTACCGACTGTACCTTCAGTAGCATTTTCTTTTACCATGTCATATACTAAGTTATCAGCGTTTAAACCCTGGTAAGCTAAACCTAATAAGTGTAATCTTTCGAATGAACCTAATGCATCAGCCATTTCAAACATAGCAGTTTGTTCGAAAATTGCAGCTAAAGCAGTAGCTTGGAAAGTGTTTTTCAATGTAGCAGCAGCGAAGTCGTTTGCTTTTACATTTCTTAAACCGTAACCTGCACCTTCGAGTTTTTGTGGAATGTCTAACATGGTTGCAATGTTAGATCCTTTGTAATCTACAGATTGTGGGTATCTACCTAATACTGCACCTTTTACAAAGTTAGCATCATAGATACTTACATCACAAATGTCAATAACAGATTGTACCAATGCTGAAGCACTGGATAATGGAGCAGTAGAGTATTCAGCAGCAACATCAATTCTTTGAGTTGGTACTTGTACTAATAACCTTTTTCCTCCAGAAATAGGTGTTACGACTGTGTCATCGTCTGCAGAAATTTGGATAATTCCTTTCATTTTGTCTGCGATTGCTTCTGCATTTCCTACAATATCAAGATCTAATTCTCTACCTAATATTCTAGATTTGTCTCCACCAACAGATGCTGTTTTTAAAGATTTTTCAAGTCCTTCTAAGTTTACTGCAACAGTTCTTTTAACACCTTTTACGATGTTTTTAATTGCAGGGTTTCTGAGTGGACTTATAGCTTCGATTGGTACGCCAGATGCAATTTCATTGCCTCTATCATCGAATAAATCGATTTTATCATCAAACTTTGCCATTTTTTCCCTCCTAAATAAATAGAGTTTAACTAATATACCACTCTCAATGGTATGCAAATAGCCAGCCATATGGTATATGAAATTATCTTTAATAAAGATATAATATAAACATTACCCCTAGAAATTTTTAGAAAAGTATATAAAGAATAATATGATAAAAAGAATTTAAGAAAAAAGCCCCTGAAAGTAATACTTTTAAAAATAAATTAAAATACTTTAAAAACCAAATAAAAACTAAATTTTAATTTAAATTATTTAAAATTAAGTACCATTAATAGAATTTAATTTTAAATTTGAAACTAAAAGATTTATATAAAACTAATAAATTTAACAAATTATTACTTTTTACATCATTTGTAATAAATAATACTTTTTTTAATACTTGTTAAATGACAATCTATTTATATAATACTAAACACAAAATTTAAAATCATGCATGTAGTAGCAGATGTAGGAGGAATACCTGGAAAAGATTGTAACGGTTTTTGTAAATACTGTTACTTTAGAAAGGTAAAAGACATTAAAGTTTTTGGCTGTGCGCATTGTCTTCCAAATAAAGTTGGATGCGAACGATGTTCAAAAGGAGTAGCAGATGCCCAAAGTGAATTCAAAAGTCCATTTGAAGTGATAAATACTGTTCAAACTGCTGTAATGATGAATATGGGTGCGGGTGAGATAATAGCTGACATTAGTGGTGGAGGAGACATTAGTTGTTATCCCCACCTAGAGTCACTGACTGCACAACTAAACCAATTTTCAATAAAATCACATTTAGGATACAGCTGCGGAAAAGGGATAAGCGACAGTGACATAGCCAATAGATTAATTAATAATGGAGTCGAAGAAGCTACATTTACTGTTTTTTCAACAGACCCTGAACTTAGAACACAATGGGTAAAAGATAAATATCCAAAAGAAGCCTTAGATGCATGTAAAATATTTTGTGAAAATATTAAACTAACTGGGGCAAGTGTAATTATTCCTGGCGTTAATGACGGAGAAGTTTTAAGACAAACATGTAATGATTTAGAAGAATGGGGTGCAAAAGGATTTATACTAATGAGATTTGCGAATACATTTAATGAAGGATTAATTTTAGGAAATGAACCTATTTTAAAAGACCACGAATCCCAACCCATTGAAGAATTCGCACAGTTAGTAAAAGATTTAAACAAGGAATATAATTTTAGAATTACAGGAACACCATTATGTGATCCGGAAACTGGCGGACCTTTTGCAATAGCAAAAGATGAAAATGAAATATTTTTACAATTTATCAAACCAGTTACTGGCGAAGCAACAATAATTACATCAAAAATAGCTGCACCATATATACAAAACATATTTGACAAACTTGAAGTGGATAGTGTGAATGTTGTAGCTGTCGAAAAAGAAATAGCTTGCCTTATCACAAAAGAAGATTTAGAAACCCTTGATTTAAGTGAAATTAAACAAGCAGTAATAATACCCGGCAGGTCATTTGTTCATCAGTTGGATGCTGAGAGAATATTAAGCTCTGACGGAACCGAACGCGTTGTAGGGCGTGGCCCGGACACACTGACAGTAGACGGTGAATTAAGCATTGATCTAACAGATGAAAATGTTATAGAAAGAGAATTAGAAGACTTTAATGATTTGGTGGATGCAGTTAACTTCTTTGGAATGAGATTAAAATAAAAAAAGATTTTTAGTCCTCAACAAGAGAACTATGGTTATTAATTTTAACTAAAATATAATCATACATTTTAGATTTTTTAATATCTGCAATTTCAGATAATTTCTTACCATCCACTACAATATTTTCAATCAATTCATGGTATTTATCATAATCTATTTTAACACGAACACCTTCAAGCTGAGTAGTAACTGGTGTTGGAGAAATAACGTCCTTTATTTCCGGAATTTGATTTTCAATTGCATTTTTAACAACAATAGACGGTACTAAAGGTGGATCTAAGGTCATTTCCTGCTTTTTATTATTTAAAATTTCCTCAACTGTTTCAACTAAATTATTTAATGCCCTAATATCAGGACCTCTTCTTAATCTTCTAGGAATTCTTCCTAAACCACCAACATAAGCATCAGCACCAGGAAGTTCTTCTATTGGTATATCTGGTGCGCCGGTTACAATTACTGGAATATCCAAACCATCATATAAGAAAGATTTTTCTTTAATACAATTTTCAAAGCTACCGAGTGCAAAAATAGCAATGTCATGCTCTTCAATTAATTGTTTTTCTTCTTCAGAAATACCAGAAGTTCCCTTACCGTCACCTCTCGCAAGACCAATCATGTTATCTTTTGCACCATACTCACGCAAATATTCTGAAATATCGCATGCAGCATGAGGTAAATGGTGTCTTGCGAGTGTAGGTGATACAATAGCTATTTCAGAACCCGTCATTGGTGCTACACTAAGCTTTGCCAATAATTCTTTTGATTTTTCTTCAATTTTTTCCACATCTTTTAACGGAACTGCCATGTTTAATACCAATTCCATTTGTAAAATATTATCTTGAAGAATGAATCCACCCAAATCTTCAATCAATTCCTTGATTTCTTCACTTTTGTGAACTCCACCAGTATATATTAATGTTTCATACATTTTGATACTCTCACATAAAGTCTATATTAATAATATTTTTTCAGTTTTAATCTATATTAATTTTTCCAAAATTGCATATCTCGCCTGAATTCTTTCAAAAGGATTTTTAGAAACAAAAGTATGGGATGGAATTTCTACCAGCACAACATCTTCATTTTGGACATTTTCCTTTAAATAATCCGGATAAATAACATAATCATAGTTTTCATCACTTATTTCAAAGCCCATATTATCTACAATATCAGTTAAAAATTTAGATAAAACTTTAACTTTAACCTGAGGATTTTCATGATTATTCAGATATTTTATACACAAATCATAACCTTCAAAAAACTCCAAAATTTTATCTCCAGACAGTTCATTGCCAGTTAACTTTGAAACTTCACGAATACTTTCAAATAATTGTTTAGGTGTATTTAATTTAATTGAAAGTGAATCCATTTTAATTTTACTTTCTGAAAGTAAAATTGCCAAATCTCCTTTTTCTAAATCAGGATTTTTATTGACCTTATAATCTTTAATGCCTGCAAGTTTTACAACTTCTTCACACATGGGTGTTGTAACAATCCTCATAGTATAATATTATATAAAGCACACCAATATATAGTAAACTATGAAAGTAACATTAAGTTTTGAAGAAACAATAAGTAACGATGTTTCAATAATGGTTGATGTCTTAAGAGCCAGCACTACAATAACAGAAGCATTAACTGAATTTAAAGAAATAATTCCATGCTTTACGCCGGAAGACGCTTTTAAACTAAAAAGTGAAACTGGAGGAGTTATTGCTGGTGAACGTAAAGGTGCTAAAGTTGAAGGTTTTGATATTGGGAATTCACCAAATGCACTAAAAGATTTTAAAACTGATTCAAAAACATTAATATTGACCACAAGCAACGGTACAAGAATACTTGAAAAAATGAACTCAAAAGTTCTGATTGGATGCTTAAATAATGCAAGTGCAGTAGCAAAAGCGAGCATTGAACTTGGTGAAAGTCATGTTGATCTTGTTATGGCTGGTGTTTGGGGAAAATTTGCAATCGAAGATTTTTTAGCCTCAGGAGAAATAATTTATCAAATATATAAAAACTGCAGTGAGTGTGAAATTGATGAATATGCAAAATCTGCTGTTTTGGCCAGCAGAGATTATAATGCCGTTCAAAAAGCATTTTATGAATCAACTTCCGGAAATAAATTAAAAAGTCTTGGATATGAAAAGGATATTGGATTTAGTTTAAATAAAAATTCCACAAAAAACGTTGGAAAATATGATGGAATAAAGATAAATAAGGTTAACTTTAAATAATGT
Source organism: uncultured Methanobrevibacter sp. (assembly GCA_902771225.1). Classification (GTDB taxonomy): domain Archaea; phylum Methanobacteriota; class Methanobacteria; order Methanobacteriales; family Methanobacteriaceae; genus Methanocatella. The sequence goes on from CACXWH010000076.1 coordinate 8,417, forward strand.
AATCATTAAAATTATTATCGAATATATTTTTAAGAGTGTTATATTAATGAAGCGTGAATGTTTAACGATTATTGGTACAGCCCATGTATCTTCAGAAAGTGTAAATGAAGTAAAAGATAAGATTTATGAGATACAACCGGACAGAGTGGCTATTGAACTTGATTATGGAAGGTATACTAAACTTAAAAAATCAATGATGGGAATAGAAGAAGACGAGTCTATTTCTGTTACAACAATTATAAAAGAAAACAAAGTAGGACTCTTTTTAGTCACAACCGTACTAAGTTATTTCCAATCAAAAATTGGTGCCGAAGTAGATGTTGCACCAGGTTCAGAAATGATTGGTGCAATAGAAGCTGCTGAAGATTTAGGAATACCAATAGCCCTAATCGACCGAGACATCAATACAACATTAGAGCGCGCATTAAATAGAATGTCTTTTATTGACAAAATCAAATTCCTATATGCAATATTATCTTCTGATACCGATGATGAAGAAATCGATATTGAGGATTTGAAAAATCCTGAAAAACTTGATGATTTGCTTGAAATGTTTAAAGATGAAGCACCAGATATATATGAAGTTTTAGTTCACGAAAGAGATGCTTTCCTTGCTGGAAGCATTTTAAGAATACCTGAAGATAAAGTTATTGCTGTTGTAGGTGCGGGACACCAACCAGGAATAAATAGATACTTGGATAACCCAGAAAGCATCCCTCCTCTTGAAGAATTAAATAAAATTATCGACAAAAAAGGCCTGCCTTGGTCTAAAATAATACTTGCATTAATTCCTATTTTATTTGTTGTGATATTTTTTCTGGCTTATTTTAATGGGATAAATATTACTTATAATCTTTATGAGTTTATAGCAATTAGTATGCTTATGGGATTTTTAGGCTCAATATTATCCGGATCAAAAATTCAATCTGCAATTGTAGGTGGAGTTGTTGCTCCGTTAACAATTATTCATCCATTACTTGCTGCAGGATGGTTTTCAGGTTTAACTGAAGCCAAATATAGGAAAGTAAGACAAAGTGATATTAAAAATTTAGCACATTTTGAAAGTTTTAAAGATTTATGGCACAATAACATTTTCAGAATATTATTAGTTGTTATTGGAACAAATATTGCAGTTAGTATAGCTACTTTAGTAATATTACCTTCACAAGTTTTCATTCCATTATTCATGCAAATATTTGGCGGCTAGAAATATTTACATCTATTAAAACGGATAATTAATAGATTAATATATAACATCAACAAAAAGTTTTTTATACTTTTAAAAAAAATCAATATATAATCTAAATTTTAGGAAAATACAACTATGTACCTTATATTTCGTTGTGATTGTGGAAGAGTTTTATATGCAAAAGAAGGCATAGCTACAAGGAAATGTGTATGCGGAAAAACAATAAAAGTAAAAGGTCGCAGAATCTTTAAAAAAGTAAATACGAGAGAAGAAGCGTCATATGCTGTGCAAGAAATGCAAGACGAAATATATGGAAATACAGGATTCATATTAGCTAGTGATTTATAAATTAAGGTCTGTTAGAAATGGATGCCGGAATACTTGAAATAATCATTATAATAGTTTTAATCATCCTTACTGGATATTTATCTATGGCAGAACTTGCTGTTGTGTCGGTTAGAAGAGGAAAAATGCAAAAATACTTGGATGAAGGAAATGAAAAGGCACAAATAGTTCTTGATTTATTAGAAGACCCTAATGAATTTTTATCAACCGTACAAATTGGAATTTCATTAATTGGTGTTTTAACAGGAGCTTTTGGTGGAGTAACCCTTTCTGAGCCTCTTTCAAAACTAATTTCATTTGTTCCTTACAATGAACAGATAAGTATAATAATTGTTGTTATTATCACCACATATTTAACATTAGTTGTTGGGGAAATCGTTCCAAAAGTTATTGCTTTAAATAATCCGGAAAAAGTTTCTCTCAAAGTTGCAAGGAGCATGGTGATTCTCTCCAAGATTTCAAAACCTATTAGTTATATTCTTGCAAAATCCAGCAGATTTCTTTTATGGGTATTAAGAATAGAAAACAGAAATGATAATATTGTTACTGAAGAAGAAATTGAATTAATGATTAAAGAAGGAATAGAAAACGGGACAATAGAACAGGAAGAAGAAGATATTATCAAAAGAGTCTTTAAACTTGATGATCAAAAAGTCGAATCAATTATGACTCCAAGAAATGAAATTATCTGGATTGATTTGGAAGATACAAGAGAAATTAATAAAGTTAAAATTATGGAAAGTAAACGGTCTATTTTTCCTATAGCTTATGGAGAATTAGATGATTTTATGGGAGTTGTTCAGGCAAAAGATATCCTTTCTTTAATGTTCAGTGATGTTGATTTTGATATCAATGAAATTATTAAAGAACCTTTAGTTGTTTCTGAAAATTTGGAAACACTGGAACTTTTAAAAGAATTTAAAGAAAATCAGGAATATGTTCATATGTCACTCGTTGTTGATGAGTTTGGCAGTGTTGAGGGTTTAATTACTTTAAATGATTTGTTAGAGGGTATTGTTGGAGATATTCCCGGCATTGACGAAAATGATGAACCACGAGCTACTGAAAGAAAAGACGGTACATGGTTAATTGATGGAAGATTTGGAATTGATAACTTTAAAGAATTATTCGACATTGATGAATCGTTCCCTGATGAAGAAGAAGACGGTTTTACAACTATTGCAGGTTTTATTTTAAGTATCAGTGGTACTTTACCTGACGTTAATGATAAATATCAATGGAAAAGATTCTGTTTTGAAATTGTAGATTTAGATGGACATCAAATTGATAAGATTCTTGTAACTGATCTGGGTGAAGATTACATTATTGAGGATGAAGATTAAATGGATTTCATAAGCATTATTATACAAGTCGTATTATTGATTGTTGGTTTTGTATTGTTAATCAAAGGAGCAGATTTTTTTGTTGATGGGTCAAGTAATGTTGCTTCAATACTTAAGATTCCAACATTGATTGTTGGTCTTACCATTGTCGCTTTCGGTACAAGTGCTCCCGAAGCAGCAGTTTCTATAACTTCATCATTATCAGGCAGTAATGCTTTAGCCCTCAGTAATGTTATTGGAAGTAATCTATTTAATATGATGCTGATAATTGGTTTGTGTGCTCTTTTAAAAGAACTTAAAATCGATGAAAAAGTTTTGAAACTGGATTTGCCATTTTTGGTTATACTCACAGGAATTTTAACTGCATTCATTCTTCTGGGATGGAAAATTTCCAGAATTGAAGGTATTATTTTAATTATTTTAATTATTGGTTATGTTTCATATCTTGTTTATAATGCCCGAAAATCAAAAGAATCACTAACTGTTGAAAAACCTAAGTTAAGTCTTTTAAGAAGCATTATTTATATTGTTTGTGGGGTAGCTGGAATCATAATCGGTGCAGATCTAGTTGTTGATAGTGCATCACATATAGCATTAGCATTTGGAATGAGTGAAACATTAGTGGGATTAACTATTGTGGCTATGGGTACATCTTTACCCGAACTTGTTACATCACTTGCCGCTTTAAAGAAAGATGAAAATCAGTTGGTTATAGGTAATGTAATAGGGTCAAATATCTTCAATATTTCATTAGTTCTGGGTGCAAGTAGTGCAATAAGCCCAATATCAATAAACCATAATATGCTATTGGATATTATGTTAATGTTTGGTGTTACAATATTGTTCTTCATATTTGGTAAAACCCATAACAAATATGATAAAAAAGAAGGATTCATACTTGTAGCATTATTCATCGCATACATGGCTTTCGCAATCTTTAGAAACTAATTGTTTAATTTCACATGCCTTGCAAATATTAGATGAAGTTGGTTCGCCACAAAGTTCACATTCATTTAAAGTAGTGGAAATATCATTTTCAAAGGTCAAAATCTTTTGAAATGATTTCATAATATTATTTTTTAAACCTGGATAGACATCTTCATTATTATTTAAAAATTCTTTAATTTTAGCCCTTAAAGACAAATGAGAATAAGGACATTCTTCCAAATGAATATCAATATCATTTAAAATCGTCCATAAACCAACCTCTTTTTCGGGAGTATTCCACAGAGGCTTTATTCTTGGAACCAATTTAGGATGAATCACATCAAGCTCAGGGCCGAATTTAGAGAACTTGATTGTATCGCCTCGTGCAAAACTCATTAAAAAAGATTGAATTTCATCATCAAGATTGTGTCCAGTAGCAATCTTATCAGCACCTACTTCATAAGCAGTTTTATTTAAAATATTTCTTCTGAAAACACCGCAGGGAATGCATGCACTTTTAAAGTTAGAATAAATATCATCTAAAGCGAAACCTTCTTCTTCAAGAAATGACTTTTGAATCAGGTCAATTCCCAAATCTTTTGCATTGTTAATAGCTGCATCAATACCATGGGACCTGTAACCTTTGATTCCTTCGTCAACACTGATAGCCACCAAATCAAAATCCAAAACATCTTGGTATCTTTTTAAAGCATGTAGCGTTAAAACACTATCTTTTCCTCCAGATAATGCAACGGCAATTAATTCGTTTTCCTTAATTAAATTATAATCAGAAATTAAATTGTTGATTCTTGTAAAAATTATTTCATTAAATTCATCTTTATCTAATTTCACCATAATGAAAGGTTTATAATTAAAATCATAAATAATTTTTTGATGCTAAATACTTATTTCTAATTTTTATAGTCTTTTACAAAATGTTTTTTACCTTTTTTTGTAAAATTATTCTTGTGCTGTTATGACTGTTGTCATAAGGATTAACAAGCTATCCCTCGTTGACTTACGAGTTCATAAATATTT
>CACXWH010000077.1 GCA_902771225.1 uncultured Methanobrevibacter sp.
CAATAATCAGACAATTTTAATAGATTATAAGTAAAAATAGAAATAAAAATAAATTTTTAAAAAATTTTTGCAAAAATCAAATAGGATTTCTACAAAGCCGAATTTTTAAACAAAATCCTAATTTCACGGATATGAACTGGATGTAATTTAAAACTTTCAAATGTATTATATGTCTGAGACAATTCTTGCAATCTATTTATTATGGTTATCTCCACCATTACTATCACCAATAACTAATGTCTTTTTGTATTTATATAACCTTTTATTCAAAAGTTATGCTGAAGATACTTGTAAATAAATTTGTAGAACAATCAGAATAAGATTTGCAATACTTACAAACAACATGGCTCTAGTTAATGAATAAGTTGATTTATTTAACTCCAAACTAGACTTATTCAACTCTGTAGACTCTTTTTCAGATTTTTTAACATAATTAAATAATTTAACATTACTTATTATCTGTGAAGCTTCAGCAGGAGAACAGTAATTTGGAGATTCATATGATCTAGGGATATGATTACTGCCGAACTGGCTTTTAGTGAGTTTATTTTTAAATGTACATTTTCCTCTTATATTATCTAATTGTTTACAATACTTATAAGCTGGGCAAAATCCGTAATCCCAAATAATCTCATTATTAGTTTCCTCTAATTTTTGTTCGGCACATTCTTCAGAACAAAAATATTGCTTTTTATCTTCAGTCATATAAAATCTATATCCATTTATTTCTGAATTACAGATAGAACAACTTTTATTATTAATTTTTTCTTTCATAAAATATCCTCTTTAATTTTTGAAAATCTTTCTGTGAAGATTTTTTAGTATAAAATTTATCAGCACCCAAATGAACCAACAGTTATGATAAGATTATACTATTCACTATATACTCTTACCAATAAACACTCTTGATAATTACAAATTTAAATTAAGATAAAATAAGTTTAAATTTTAGATATTGAAAAAAATAAGATATATTAACGATTTAACTCTCTATAATAAATTAGGAATTATTATAAATCTATAATCATTAATAAATCTTGTTATTTTAGTAAATGTTTTTTACTTGTTCTTATTTATGTTGATAGCATTCAACACATGCCAAATGCCATCACAATTAACTTTTATATCTATTATGACCCCTCACCAACCTTGTTTATGATGCCCAAAAGTTCTTTCTTCAAACCTCTCATCTCCTCAAGTTCACCTCTCATATCACCCACTTCTGATTTTAATGCTTCATTTTCCTTTTCCATCTGAATGAACTGAGGTGACTTGACAGACAGCTTTTCAACATCAGTGTTTATAGTAACGGCAGGAAGATGCTGGATATATTCATATTTCAAATCGTCAGGATTTGTCATAAAATAAGCTGCATCGGTTTTGTTTTTGGCCTTTTCCCTGCAAATCGTTGACCTTGTCTATGCTCATGCCGTCATTATATAATGCTGAAGCATGAAACTTACGAAGCATATGACTTCTGAATCTGCGGTATCGTCCGACTCTACCAAGACCCAATGTGTCATTAATCATCTCAAATGACTGCACCATATATGTCCTGCTGATTTGAAAGAGCGGACTTTCATCAGTTACCGGCTTATCACGCAACAACAGATATGCATTAATAGCTTTAACAGCTTCAGGACTGCAGTATGTAAGATAATACTTGTTTGTCTTTTTCCTTAAAATACTGAAGGTCGGAACCACATCATCGACATCATTAAGATAATCAATAACCTCAAAAATATCCATTCTATGTCTAGGCAGATATTCGGACAGTGCCTCAATGTAATCCCCGATTGTCAGGCTCAGTGTCTCTGTCCGGGCACATCCGCTGGAGCAGGAAAACAGTATGATGGCCTTCATCAGAGGAGATGCAATCTGAAAGGCTTCCCTTATAACTTCCTTATCAGGCAAATCCTTAAAATATATCGGAGCAGGCTTCTGGATGTTTTTGTCATTGACCTTAGGCAAATCCAATACTTCTATGTCGTAGAACTTGTAAAAAAAGATGATGCAGTTCATTTCCTTTCTGACGGTTCCTGCAGCATAGTTTTGAAACATGTAATGCCTATATTCAACCAGTTTTGATTTCAAGCGACTGCGCTTCCATTTCACGCCGTTCATCTCATCCTCTTCGGCTTCCTCAAGAAGTTCCTTAAGAGACATGTCAAAATAGTTGCAGTACTTTCTCAAAGAAAGCTCATAGCTTTGTGTTGTCCCAATTGCATGGTTACAACTTATCGTAAAATTTTTAAATAGCTCGTCATTCATCATACTAATCACTTTTATTCTTCGTTGATAAAAAATATTGAGAGAGAGCGCTTGAAGAGTAATAAGTATCTGAACTTTTGAAACAGTTCGTATAAAACAAATAAAAAAGTTGTGATGCTTATCAAAATCTTGCACTAAAAATCAGTTGAGATGCTTTTGATAATGTGGAAATTATCTAATTTTAATCCTCAACATCCAAAGATTCAATTATAAAATTATATCAACATCATAATCACAAAAATATTATTAAGGGGATTAATATGGATAATGATAAAATAATCATAATTTTGCTTGTTGTCATTGTTGCACTTCTTGTAGCCGGGATGGTGTTATTTAATCCATTTAAAACTCAGTCAGTGCTTTCAATTACAAGTGCTTCTGAATTGAATGAAGGGGATCCGCACCTATTCCTAACCAGAATGTTCAAATTTCTTTTAAGGATTCAAATGGTGCGGTAACTCAAAAGTCGCTAACTACCAATGGTGAAGGTGTTGGTGTTATTTCTTTAAGTGATTTGGCAAGCGGTCAGTATAGCGTCAATGTTACATTTGACGGCAATGGTACTTATAAGGCCAGTAATGCATCTCAAAATTTAAATATCAAACAGGTTGTTACTCAATCTACGGGTTCAACTGCTTATCTTCCGTCAGATACATCAATACATCCGGGTTTTACTCCGTCATATAGGGATGGTCCGCTTGTATATGGCTATAAAGGTAACCGCTGGGGTTTTGTCACTCCGCCAGGTAATTTTTTTGAGGTAAAATAATTTTTGATTTTTAGTGGTTTTTGATGAGACCATTATTTTCTCATCAATTTTTTTAATTAAATTTCAAATCAAACTAAAAAAAATTATCAATGCTAGTCATTATTGGGATATTTTTCACTTTAATGAGATTAAATCGTTTGATTAGATTTTTTTAACCCCCCCAATGGTTTTGAAAGTTTTTCTTATTTGAATTTAGCTTAATTTTTGCAATATTATGCACCAATCATTTTTTTTAAGTGAATAAGTATGGAATTTTTATTTTTATATTACATAACAATTATACATATTAAAGTACAATTTTAGTATATGACAGACAAAAATGAATGGGGAAGTAACCTATCATTTGTATTTGCAATGATAGGTTCTGCAGTTGGACTTGGAAATATTTGGAGATATCCTTATGTACTTTACTCTAATGGTGGGGGAGCTTTCTACATCCCTTATATTATAGCTATTCTTTTAATGGGTATTCCTTTTCTAATTTTAGAGTACGGGGTTGGATATAACTTTAAGGCTTCTTTTGCAAAGGCTGTAAAAAAGATTAATTCCAAATATGAGTATCTGGGATGGTTTTTGCCGGTTGCTGTTTTCATGATTATGATTTACTACTCAGCAATTCTTGGCTGGGACGGTATTTATATGATTTTAAGCTTCACCAAAGGTTGGGGAGCAGATCCTAATACTTTTTTCACTACGACATTACTTCAATCAAGCGGAAACTATTTGCATTTAACTCATTTCATTCCAATCATAGCTATAGCAATGATTATCGGTTGGGTTATTATCTGGTTTATTTCACACAGGGATTTGGAATCAGGTCTAGGTAGGGTTTCTAAACTTTTGGTTCCTCTACTTTTTATTATAATGGTTGTTATTGTTTGTTTTTCACTTACACTTCCTGGCGCATCCATTGGGCTGGCTGAACTCTTTAATCCTGACTGGTCTGTTTTATCTGATTTTGGAATATGGATGGCTGCTTTTGGCCAAATTGTGTTTTCCTTAAGTTTGGGAATGTCTATTGCATTTACTTATGCCAGTTATACTAAAGATGATGCTGATTTAATCACAAACACGATTTCAATAGCTCTTGCCAATTCACTTTTTGAAAATTTCGCCGCTTTAGGAGTATTTTCAATTTTAGGCTATATGTCAATGCAGTCAGGAACTGCCGTGGCGGATTTGGTAACGCAGGGTACAGGTTTGGTATTTATAGTTTATCCGACAGTATTTAATGTTTTAGGTGATTGGGCATATATTTTAGGACCAATGTTCTTTTTAACAGTTTATCTGGCAGGCCTTACCAGTATTTTATCTACAATTGAACCTCTGTCTTTTTCAATCCAAAATAAATTTAACCTTTCAAGGTCTAAAACAATGACTATTTTAATCATTGTTGGAGCAGCCATATCAATGATATATGCAACATCATTCGCAGGAGACCTGTTGGGCTTTGTAGATACATTCATTAATCAAATCGCATTATTGTTTGGAGTTATTGTTGAATGTGTAATATTTGCATGGATATTCAAGGCAGATAAGCTTATTGACTTTTTAAATTCAAAGTCTAAGACAATTAAATTGGGATGGTGGTGGATTCTTATTGTTAAATATATTCTTCCAATATTCATTTCAATTATCTGGATTGGCGGAATAATAGATGTTGTAAACTCAGCAACAATAACTCAGCTGAATTTCACAATCGTATCAGCTATTCTGCTACTGGGAGCATCTTTGGTATTCACATTGCTTCCGGCTAAAAATCCCGATTGGGATAATGCTTGTGAAAGAGTGTGATTTTTTATTGCTTAGTTTATAAAGCAATAAAATTCATTATTTTTTTTATTTTTGGATAAATGGTTAAATATTATTAAAATCAAAAGTACTTTGCATAGATACTTAAATTTTTTAAAATAAACTTAAATTATTGTGGAGGTGATGTTTTTATGGATAATGAAAATTTCAATTCTTTAAAAAACAGTTCAAATCAAAATAATTCAAGTAATAAAGTATCAAAAAAGTTGGAAGATTTTTCTGATTGTAAAATAATATCTGAGGAAGTTAAATTTAATCTTCAGAATGAAGAAGGCCAATATAGACTAATCCGTTATGAAGATGGTGGATTTAGACAATTTGACGTGGAAACCGATGAACTTATAGGCTCTTCTTATAAATCAGATCAGGAATATCTGCCGAGTATGGAATAGTGCGGTGAATTGTGATTAAAAAATTATGATATTAATATAATGAGTTAACTGTGAAAATAGTTAATTTAACTTTTTATTTTTTTGATTTCTTATGATTTTAAAAGATTTATTGGATTATTTTAATTTAGAGGTTAGCTTGCCAAAATATTTGTATGATGAGTCATTTAATGAAGTTTTTAAAAAAGGCGATTTGTCCGAGATAAATAATACTTATAAAATCACCATTAAAACTCAAAAAAATGTTATCCATACAATGATTATTGATTCTAATAATGATTTTCCAGTCATTATATTATCCGAACTTCCAAACGGCAGAACCAATGGCTGTAAATTTGGTCAAAGTGATGATGATTTAGTTTATATTCATCACTTGTAATCTTGTCACTTCTGGTAAAAAAGTGAATAATAGGTTTTTTGATTGGCACTTCAATATTTTTTTAATAGCTAATTTTATTTATTTTGTCATACTAATATTATTAACATGAAGAAAATAGCTATTTTATCAATTTTTATATTGGCTTTTTTAGCGGTAAATATTTCATTTGCAGCCCAACAGCCACAAATGAGTGTGAATGTAACAGATATTGAAGAAGGAAGTACAGCCCATGTTGCTATCACTCTTCCAAGTGATGCAACAGGTAAAGTTACAGTTTCACTAAATGGTCAAAATTACACTGCAACTGTTCATGGCGGACAGGCATCAGTTGATGTGTACGGCTTAAAAGCTGGTGATTATGGTGTAAAAATAACTTATAATGGTGCCGGCAATTATTCAAAAGTTGTTAAACAGGCTAATTTGAAAGTTGCCACCCAAGCCAAATCAAATGACACATCAGTTGATACTAATACTAGTACTCGCACTAACACTAGTGCTAATGTAAGTGGGGAGCCTGCAGGTAAAGTAAATACTACTGTATTGAAAAATTTGACTAATAATACTAATTCAAGCAATTCAACTAATGATACGAATAAAAGTAATATTACTCCTAAAAAAACAACTACCAATAATACAGTAGCTGCTAAAAAACCTAAACAGCCACCTAAAAAACCTATAACTAAATTAAGTAATAAAAATACTGGTTTACCGGTTTTAATACTTATGTTAGTAACTGTTGGTGCAATATTTGCTACTGCATTTAGAAAACGATAACTAAATTTTTTTCTTCTTTTTTTCTTTATTCCTTTAAAAATCCTATTTTTTCAAATAATATTATATAACATTTTAAACAAAAATTAATTTATAATAATTTAAAAATTTAATTGTTGATATCATGGAAAAAAAAGAGTTAATTAATTCTGGTAAAGTGAAAAGTGTATTCACCACAGAAAATGATGATGAAGTCATTATTGAGTTTCGTGATGATATGACTGCTGGTGATGGTGCACGTAAAGAAGTTATGAGTAAAAAAGGTGCTTATAATGCTATCATTTCAGCTAAAATATTTAAAGTTCTAGAGGAAAATGGTATTGAAACACAATTCATTGATTTACCTGAAGAAAACGTAATGTTGGCTAAAAAGCTTGAAATGATTCCTATTGAGGTTATTGTAAGAAATATAGCTACAGGTAGTTTGGTTCGTAAATATCCAATTGATGATGGTACAAAACTTGACCCTCCAATTGTACAAATGGACTTTAAGGATGATGAATACCATGATCCGATGCTTAATGATTCAATAATAAAAGCATTAGGTATTGCTACACAGGAAGAAGTCGATATCTTAACAGAAAAAGCTTTAAAAATTAATGACGTGCTAACCAAATTCTTTAAAGACGTGGGCATTATATTGGTTGATTATAAAGTTGAATTCGGTAAAGATAAAGATGGAAATATTCTTTTAGGAGATGAAATTTCTCCTGACGGATGTAGATTATGGGACTCAGAAACTTTGGATATGCTGGATAAAGAATTATTCAGAAAAGGTAAGGATTCAGAAGTTATGGATGCTTATATAGAAGTTTATAATAGAATTATTCCTGACGATGAAAAGGTGATTTAAATGATATTTGATATTGAAGTTAAAATTTCTCTTAAAAGTGGTATGTTAAATCCTGAAGCCACAACAATTGAAAGATCTCTTGATTTACTTGGATATGAGGTTAAAAATACTAAAACTGTTGAAATTATTAAATTCCAAATGGAAGGAGAAGACAGAGAAGTAATTAGAGAAAATGTTGTAGATATGTGTGAAAGATTGCTCTGTAATCCTGTTATTCACAATTATAAGATTAATGTAATTCCACAGAACATGGCTTGCGGTAAATAAAGGTGGTTTAAGTGAAAATTGGAGTAATTAGATTTCCTGGAACCAACTGTGATAGGGATGTGGCCCGAGCTATTGAACTGGTTGGCCTTGAAGCCGAATATGTTTGGTGGAGTAATGATAATTTAACTGATTTTGACGGTGTTGTTATTCCTGGCGGATTTTCCTATGGAGATTACCTTAGGGCAGGTGCTATGGCATCAATCACACCGGTAATTGATGGAATTAAAGCATTAGTTAAAGAACAAAAACCAGTTTTGGGAATATGTAATGGAGCTCAAATTTTAGGTGAAATTGGCCTTGTTCCTGGAGTATTTATAACTAACGAAAACCCTAAATTTAACTGTGAATGGGTTGATTTGAAAGTATCAAATACAAGAACTCCTTTTACAAAAGATTTCAAAAAAGGACAAACTGTTAAAATACCTATTGCTCATGCAGAAGGTAGATTTTACACAGAAGATATTGATTTGTTAAAAGATCAGGACCAAATTGTATTGCAGTTTAAAGATAAAAATCCTAATGGCTCAATGGAAGCTATTACAAGTGTTTGTGATGAATCCGGATTAGTTTGTGCAATGATGCCTCATCCGGAAAGAGCCTGTGAAGAAATATTAGGCTCAACTGATGGCTTGAATTTCTTTAAAGGATTTTTATAAATTGAAAGTGATTTAAATGGTAGTTTATTTAATTGGTGCAGGACCTGGAGATGCAGATTTAATAACTCTTAAAGCCGTTAAAGCATTAAATAAAGCTGATGTTGTTTTGTATGATTATTTGGCAAATGAAGAAATATTGGCTCATGCGCCAGAAACAGCAGAAAAAATATATGTTGGTAAAAAAGCAGGCCAACATTATAAAACACAGGACCAAATCAACGAATTAATAATTGAGCAGGCACAAAAGCATGAAAATGTTATAAGGCTAAAAGGAGGAGATCCTTTTATTTTTGGTCGTGGAGGAGAAGAAATACTTGCTTTAATGGAACATGATATCAAATTTGAAGTTATTCCCGGAGTTACTTCAGCAATTGGAGCGCCAACATCTCTCGGACTACCAGTAACTCACAGAGCGATTGCAACGTCCGTTACTTTAGTAACAGGTCATGAAGACCCAACAAAATCTGAAAGTCAAGTTAAATGGGATTATACGGCAGATACTTTAATTATTTTAATGGGAATTGGAAATATTAAGGAAAACACAACCGAAATAATGAAATATAGGGATAAAAACACTCCGGTTTGTGTTATAGAAAGTGGAACTTTACCTGATGAAAAAGTTATTTTCGGAACATTAGAAAATATTTCCCAGAAAAATATTAAAACTCCTGCTATTTTAATCATTGGGGAAGTTGTAAAGCTTTATAAAAAAATTTACAATTATTAAATGGTGTTAACATGTGCGGTATTGTAGGTTGTATATTAAAAAATAATGATAAAAATGTAGCTCCTATTCTTTTTGACTGTATTTCAAAATTAGAATATAGAGGTTATGATTCAATAGGGCTTGCTACATATGATGGAGACATTCACATTAAAAAAGATAAAGGTAAAATTGATGAAGTTAACCAGAAATTAGATTTACCGGATATGCCTGGAAACTTTGGTATTGCTCATGTGAGATGGGCTACTCACGGTGATCCATCAAAACTCAATGCCCACCCGCAAATAGATGAAAATATGGATATTGCAGTTGTGCACAACGGAATTATTGAAAATAATTCTAAACTTAAAGCCGATTTAATTGCTGAAGGACATACTTTTAAATCAGACACTGACACTGAAGTCATTCCTCATTTAATTGAAAAATACATGAATGAAGGATTTGACCTTGAGCATGCTTTAAGAAAAACTATTGAATTGCTTGATGGTGCTTATGCAATAGCAGCCATATCATCAAAAGAACCGGATAAAATAGTTGCAACAAGAAAAGACTCTCCATTAATTGTGGGTTTAGGTGATGACGGCTATTACTTAGCATCTGATTCTCCAGCTATTTTAAAATATGCAAATAATATAATTTATCCTGAAAAAGGTGAAATTGTAATTCTGGACAAAAATGGCATAGTTGTTCATGATGAATTTGACAATCCAATTAATAAAGAAATAGATACAATTGACTGGACACCTGAAATGGCTGAAAAAGAAGGTTATGATCATTTCATGATAAAAGAAATCAATGAGCAGGCAGATGCAGTAAAACGCACATTAACACAAAAGGATAATATTCAAAAGATTATTGATGAATTGGATGATTTGTCACGTATTTGCTTTGTTGCTTGTGGAACATCTTATCATGCATCATTAACCGGTAAATATTTGCTGGAATCACTTGCCGGAATTCCAACTGATGTGATTTTAGCATCTGAATTTAAATTCTCTGCTAAAACATTGGATGAAAATACTTTAGTCATATTTATTTCCCAATCCGGTGAAACCGCTGATTCACTTAAGGCATTGGATGTTGCAAACAAAACCTCTAAAACTTTGGGAATAGTTAATGTTGCAGGTTCATCCATTACCCGAAGAGCACACTATGTAATACAAACTCAGGCAGGTCCTGAAATTGGTGTTGCTGCAACTAAAACTTATGTATCACAATTATCTGCAATTTATTTATTTGCCGCATTATTATCCGATAATCAGGAGCTTTTGGATGAATTGAATAAAGTTCCTGATTATATTGATGATGTGCTTAAAGAAATTGATTTAATTAAATCAATGTCCGAGCGATATAATTATGCCAAGGACTTTTTCTATCTTGGTAGGGGATACTCCTATCCGACCGCACTTGAAGGCGCATTGAAATTAAAGGAAATTTCATATATTCATGGTGAAGGTTATGCTGCAGGGGAGCTGAAACATGGTCCTTTGGCTTTAATAGATGAAGGAATACCTGTTGTTGTTGTAATACCTCCAGGGGATTCTCATAAAAAAACAATGAGTAACTTAGAAGAAGTCAAATCACGTGGAGCACGTGTACTTGCATTCGGTTCTGAAGATGATGATGAGCTGGATGAAAAGGCAACTGAAGTATTTAAAATAAATTCTGAAGTTTCAGAGATTATTGCTCCGTTAGTATACATTGTACCTCTTCAGCTGTTATCCTATTATATTACAGTTGAAAAAGGTTTTGACCCGGACAAGCCAAGAAATTTAGCAAAATGTGTAACTGTGGAATAAATCTTTCTCTCCACTATTATTTTTTCTTTTTAGAGATTTTAAACATATGGCAGTTTACATTTGAACCTCCCCGCCGTGTAGACGACGGGGATTCGCAAACCAAAAAAAATTATAGTATTTTTTTTCTTGGAATTTTTTACTGCATCGTTGTCCCAGCGATTTTTAATCCTTCATTTAAGATATTAATACTTGCATTTATGT
>CACXWH010000078.1 GCA_902771225.1 uncultured Methanobrevibacter sp.
AAGGAAAATCCACATATTATTATGAATGGAAATGCTTTGACGAAAAAATAGGCATGGCCTAAGAATCTCCGGCTTCTACAAGCCGGAGAGGTTCAACTATCTTTAATAGGAATTTGCATAGAAATATCTGAATCTATGATAATCAGTTATATGTTCCAATATCATCCAATATAAAAATAGACATTTTTTTATCTTTATCCTTACTTATGCTGGACATAATATCATTTTTTTGCTTATGTGTGGTATTACATGTGAGTGTAAAAAATTTAACTGATTTATATAATTTTATTTTTTTTCTACTATCAAAAAGATGACCGAAGACAAAACCTGCTCCATAAGATATAAAGAAGCACAAAAACAATACAATAACTGGCTAAAAAACTAATAAACATAAGAAATGATATTTTATAATAAGAAACAACTGATATTGTAAAAAAACAGCAGTTTAATAGCAGTTCAAAATGAAAATATTACTGCATGGAAACACAATTAACATTTAAGCGGTTTGCAAATCCCGATATCAATATGCCGGGGAAGTTCAACTAAGCATAAAAAAACACAATATTTTACTAATTTATATTAAAGTTTATTCATTCTAATTCAAATAATTTAATTTCTTCAAATAGTCCAAATTCACTATCAAAGCTAACAACATAATCTATGTTACAATAGTCGTAGATTACAACTTCAGAACAGTCTATAAAACCTAATATAAATTTATTTTTATTGTATTTTTCAAATATTGCAAATACATTGTCATTGTACATATTAATGTCTGATTCATCTATGACTGTGAAATTATCTTTCATATAGTTATATGCTAATCTAACTAATGCAATATCTTTTGTTTTTTGGCCGAGTATTGTTATTACTTCAGAGATTATTCCATTTGAAATATAGCAATCGTTTTGAAGAATGTCTCTGTTTTTTATTGCTCTTTGATGTAATGGGTCGTTTTTTCTAAATATTGCTATGATAAATGATGAGTCAAGTAGTATTTTCATTTATACAAGCTCCTTTTTAGTTCAACTGCATCTCTTGGATCATCATCTTCAATAATACCTAATACATCTTCCAAAGATACTTTTTTTCTTGGTTTAATTATGATTTCATTGTTTTCATTTATAGACCAGTCTACAATTGTATTTTCTACACTTAAATCCTGGAATTTATTGCGAATGGCTTTAGGAATTGCTAATTGGTAGTTTTTATATAATGTTGTAGTTGCAATTATATTATCCATGATATTCAGACTCCATATATATTTTAGTTAATATTATATTTTCAGAATATATAAATTTATCTGAAAAAATTTGAATCTATAAAAATTAACATTATATATGTTACAAATTGCATTATATGGTGCAATAATTAACTAAAGATAAAATTAAGAAGCTAAGGGGAAGGGTAAGGAAATTTTTAAAGGATAAATCAAAAAGTGAATATTCTTTTGTGAGTGTAAAAAATTTAACTGATTTTTTTATTTTTCACCTGCTTTGGGAATGACATTGCGTTCAATCCATTTTAAATCATCGAGTTTGATTTGTGTTATTGCTCCAGCATATGTTCGGTAAATTCTTTTTATTTTACCGGGGAATGTTATTTTGAAGAGTAATTCTACTAAATTGTTTGTTTTTGGTATTTTTTTGTCTTTGAGGAAATGTAATACTTTATCTATTTTTTTAGAGAGTTTTTTGATGAAATCTTGTATTATTGGTGGTAATTCTTCTATTTTGTCATATAATTCGTGATAATATTTCATTGCTGTTTTTAAAGTCTTTGAATGGAATATTTTCTTGATTGTGTTCTTATAGTCCACGAGTTCTTTGATTTGTGCTTTGTATTGTCTTATTTTTTCTTTATTTTTATCTATTTCGCGTTTTAGTTTTTTCCGTTTTTCTATGTTTTTTTATTGCTTTGGTGTCTGATTTTCGTGGTCTTCCTCTTGTGGAGGGCATTTTGCTTTTTAATTCTTCTATTTTTGCTTATTTCTTTTTGTTTGTTTCTGTTAGTGATTCTATGGATCTTTCTTTTTTGTTAATGTATGGGTTGAGTTTTGTCATTAGATTTTGCATTATGTGAAAGGTGCATAACTGGTGTTTGGCACCTAATCTTTTAATTATTTCTGGATATGAATGATAGCCGTCAGTTATTATTGTGTTTAACTTTATTCCTCTCGTGGATTTTTTTAGGAACTTTTCAATGTATTCTTTGTTGAATTGGTCTTTGGGAATTAACTCGTCATTGATTATCATCTTGGTATGAGCATCAATAAGTGCTAATCGAATGTATATTTTCTTACTAATCTTTATAAATTCCTCATCATAAAAATAGTAACCACTAGGTTCGATTTCAAGTTTTTTAATTTAATTTAGTATTTCCCTTTCTTTGTTATAAATCAATTCCCAAAATAGGAAATAATTAATCCCTAATTTTTATTAAAGTTTTACCTTTAGAACCTCCTTTATCAACCTTATCCATAGCTTTATTAACATCACTTAATTCAAAGATTGTATCAATGGAAGGTTTAATATTTTTCTCTTCAAATATCCTAGAAACTTGTTCCAGTTGTTTTCCATTTGATTCAACAAACAAAAAATAATATTTTTGATTTTTTTTACTAGCCAACTTGTCAAATTTCCTTCCGGCAAATTTGAATAATAATTTTTTAACCGTTGATAGTCCCATTCTTTTTGCAAATTCTTCATTTGGAAGGCCTTTAAGAGATACCAAAATACCTCCAGGTTTTAATATCTTAAATTCCTTTTCCAATTCTGATTCGCCCAAAGTATCTAAAACATAATCAACATCAGACAATATTTCTGAATAATCCTGAGTTTTATAATCAATAAATTCACTGACACCCAAATCCATTACCCTTTGCCTGTTTTTTTCACTTCCGCTGGTAATTATATGCAATCCCAGATCTTTAGCAATTGGAATTGCCATTGCACCTAAACTGCCTGTTCCACCAGAAATGAAAATTTTTTCTCCTTTTGAAGGATTCATTAATTCAAATGCCTGAATTGCAGTCAGTGCAGTTAACGGCACACATGCCGCCTCATCGAATTTCAAATAATCCGGTATTTTTGCAATTGCATATTTATTAATTGCAACGTACTCTGCAAAAGCACCTATTTTATTTAAAGGCATTCTTGCATATACCCTATCCCCTTCAGTGAAATCAGTTACACTGCTTCCAGTTTTTTCAACAATACCTGAAAATTCATTGCCCATTACTAACGGATATTTATAGGGAGTGATTAATTTCACCTCTTCGCGAACAATCATATTATCAAGGGGATTGACACCAGCATACTTAACTTTAACCAACACATCATCTTCATCAATTTCAGGCATTGGAACATCTTTAATTTCTAAATCTTCATTTTTCTTATTCAATACTGCTGCTTTCATTATTTAACCTCAAAATTTCAGCATAATACTCTTTGAACATGTTAATTACTTCTAAATCTTGTGTGTCATCACATTCAAGTTCATCCAATCCAAATACTGCCATTTCATATAATATTCTATTTAATCTAAATCCTTTATGAGTTAAACTATATTCCCCATCTTTTTTTCTAATCAAATCATTTTGCTCCATGAACTTTAAAGTATCAGATAGCACTGTGTTTGAAAGACCATCTTTTCCTTCACTAAACTCACGAAAGTATTTTTTTCCAGAAAACATGTCTCTGATTAAAACAATTATCCATTTGCGATTGATTAGTTTTAAAGTGTTTTCTATTGGGCATGTCATTAAGTCTTTTGTCATGAAAATCATACAGAAATGTCAATTAATTAATATTTTGAAAAAAATTATATTTAAAACAGTTAGTTAGTCAAGACTGACTAAAAAAAACTACACCTCCATTTTAATTCAACCCCACCATATGGAAATCAGACCCCACCCTGTTTCTCATAGTAAACGTTCCCCAATCACACAAAACATGGAATTTTGATTAATAGAAACTTTTTTATATTACAAAAAGATTATTTTAGATATGAAATCCTCTGAATTACATGAAGAAATTAAAGAAAATTTAAAAGATTATCCCATTGAATATCTTAGAAACAAAGTAACAGACGATAGATACAAAGACCCGTTGACCAAAAAACTTGCCAAATACAATTCAGAAACATGGGATGAAATTTTCGCTTTAAACATTACTGAAGACTATGAAATTAAAGACAATGCAATTAAAAATCTAAAAAAGGATATAGACTATTATTTTGACACTTATGCTGGAGGAGATGAAGAAACCAGAGAGTTTACAAAATACATCTGCCTCTATTTGGCATTTATGGCCAAAAGACCACTTCATCCAGTTGGAGATAATCCTGCAAAAGATCAGGTCTTTTTAGAAAATGGAGAATATAAATGCAAAACTAGAATCATGAGCATTAAAGATGAAAATTCATTATGCCGTTATTACATTTGTAAAAATGCAGGTTTTTCATTTGGATTTTAACATTAACAGGAGTTTTATAATGGACAATGAATTTTTAGAACTGTGTGATGAATTATTAAAAATTACCTATGAAGAAAAAATATCCGGCAATTCAGTTTTAGAAATATTGAAAAACTATTGCTCAACCATTTCAGTATTTGACATGATGGCAGTTAGCGCTGAGATAATTGAAGAAAACAAATATGTTCAAGCAAGCTATAGGGAAGACAGTCAAAAATCATATGTTGAAACATTTATATTGCGTGTTAAAGAAATCTTAGCAGATAATAACGATTATGGGAAAAGTATTGATAAAGAAGAATTTGCTGATGCAATTAAAACTTTAATGTCAAATCATGAAAACCAAACAGAAAAATCCAAAACTAAATTTCCATTAATTGGTTGCATGGCTTCAATTTATACAACATTCCTCCTAGAAGAACCCATCCATAAAGTTGGTACACTATTTCCAGGATCATTAAAAGTTGAAGAAAAAGATGGAAAGTTTTATTGTCCGGTAAGAGATGCAAATATCGATACTCATAATGCAGTCTGTAATATCTGTCTTGCCGAACAATTAGATTTTTAAATATCAATAAAATCAATATTGTTTTCAGTCAAATGAAAATTAGAAATAAATTTCAAACCAATGAAATTCAAAATATAAAGTAAGTGCTTTAGAAAGTCATAACCCAATCAAATTGTATCAAAAATATATTATTAACATATTAAATACAAAAACATAATTATACGTTAAAGAGTGAAATAATGATAATTGGAAATGGTGATGAATACATAGCTGAGGTCAAAGAACTTATTATGGAATACACTGACCGTTTAGATAGAGATCTCTCCTTTCAGGGATTGGATGATGAATTAAATTCATTAGAAGACAAATATTTCTCGCCAAATGGAGAACTGATAGTTGCCATTGAAGATGAAAATGTTTTAGGCATGGTTGCATATCACAGACATGATGAAAGCACATGTGAGATGAAAAGACAGTACATCAAACCTGAAGCCAGAGGATGCCATTTAGGAAACATTTTAGTTTCTGAAATAATCAAAAAAGCACATAACAATGGATTTAAAGAAATGGTACTGGATACCATCGTTCCCTTGAAACCTGCCATTTCACTTTACAAAAAACATGGATTTAAAGAATGCAAACCATATTACAATAATCCAATGGATGATGTCATTTATATGAAAAAAGAATTATAATCTCCTTATTTTAACTTAAACATTAAAAAATGAAGTTTTAACAAGCAAATCCATAGTTTAAAACTTGTTGATTAAAACAATCTAGTTTGTGCATCAATAAAACTGGGTTCATTGACCTCTTTTATAACATCACCCTCATTAACATGACCAATCAGCAAGGGTGAATCCGGATTGTGCAACTTTTGGTTCCTTTTGACCAACTTCATGTTGGCGTTGGCGTAACACACTTCAAATTATCTACTACTTTTAGTAAAATTTATTCTATATCATGCAAACAAAATAAATCAAAACTAAATAATTTCTGCCAACACTCAAACCATTTTTAAAAAAAAGGCAAATGAGAGATTGTCTCTCATTGTTTTTTAATATTTTTATTTTTTATCCGCAGCGTTATAATTAACATAGCTGCTAACACGATGGCTAATCCATACATTACAGATGCCATTGCATTCTGAATAATTATATCTGCAGTTTTCACAACAATACTATCTTGTCCCTCTATAGTGTCTAATTTTTGGAAGTAGTCATAAACCTCCTGATGGAATTGTTCATCTCCTGAATAATCAGGCGCATAGGTATCGACTGCAGTACTAATACCGCCCATAACTCCAAGAATTAGAATTATTCCAATGATTGCTGTACCCAATGAGGAACCTAATGTCTCACCAGTTGTAATAATACCAGATGCATTATTTTGGCCTTCAGCAGGAACATCGAATAATGCAACATCCGCTGCTAAAGCCATCATAAAACCAATACCTGTCCCAAGTAAAAACTGCCCCGGAATTAGATCCCACATGGCTACATTTAATTTAAATTGATAACTTAAAATCAGACATCCTACAATAGATATTATACATCCTATTGCCATGAGTGTCTTGTGATTCAGTTTTCCTATTAGATTTGGAGCGGTCAATGAAAAAATAAACAAAGCCATAACAAACGGAAGTGAAGCCAAACCCGTATCGAATGGATTTAACTGCAATACACTTTGGAAAAACAGAACCATTACAAAAAATGTTCCAGATATTACAATATTATATAATAACTTAATAGATGTACCTATACGCAAATTTTTGTCTCTAAATAATTCAACATCAAGCAATGGCACCTTGCCTGACCTTTTTCTTTTGAGTTCAAACCATATAAAGATTGCTAAGACTATCAATCCCAAAATTATTTCAATTATGCTGGTAGCAACATCATTAGTCAGAGTCAAAATACCAAGCACAAGCAAAAGAAGACATATACCGGAAAATATAGCACCAATAATATCAAGATCGCTTTTAGATTCAGTAGGCTTAAAATCAGGTATTTTATTTTGCATTACTAAAATAAATAAAATGAATATTAATTCAAATGCGAAAGTGTATCTCCAGCTGAAAAAAGTTGTAATAAGCCCACCAAGGAGCGGAGCTAAAATATCTGCAAGTCCTGCCATTACCCCGAGAGTTGCCAAAGCAATTGTACGCTTTCTGCCGGAATATATTCCGCTTATTATTGAAACTATGGCAGGCAGCATTAATGCCGCAGCAACACCTTTAATCGCTGACCATCCGACAAAAAACATTATAACACTTGAACTTAATACTGCAGCAAATATGCCTATACCAAAAAGTGCCGCGCCAATTACAAACAGTTTCTTTTTACCAACTATGTCCTGAAGTTTGGTACTGAACAGTATCAGCGCAGCAGTGATAAGAGTACAAAACGACACAATCATTTGAATAGTACTAACATCAGTATTCAAATCAACAACAATTCGAGAAATGCTAACATTCATGAAGAAAGAGTCCAACACTATAATAAAAGAAGCACAAGCCACAACTATTAACGGAAACCAAGAATATTCGTTAGCCTTTTCATTCATACTTATTAATCCTCCAACCTATTAATCTTAAAAAATATTTTAACATACTAACTTTAAAACATAATTATATTTTTGCTTTCCCAACGATTAAATTTTTGGATTGGATTTTTATCACAATACTGCAAGAATACCCAAATCTTTGTAAGATTGATTTTCAAATGCTTTCTGATGAACATTATTAACTAAGTTCATGTTGTTATGTCCAAAAATTATTTGAATCAAAATGAATTATCAAGATTAAATAGTTTAGTAGAAGGTTTTTTGAATTTAGCCGAATCACGCGCAGAGGATAGAATCCCAATGAGTATGAAAGATTGGAAAGAACTGCTGGATGACTACCTTAAACTTCGAAGGCTGCCAATTCTTGTTGGCAAAGGTAAGATATCTGCTGAAGAAGCACGAGAACATGTGCTTGAAAAATATGAAAAATTCAGAGTAGTGCAAGATGAAAACTTCATTTCTGACTTTGATCAAATGATTTATATAATTGAATATACTTTAGTTTAAAATAGTTTTTGTTGCATATCAATATGACTCATGAAAAAATTGTACTGCTTATCGAAAATTTAAAAAAATTTTATTTATCAAAAGATTTCACCCAACTTTTTCTAAAAGCAAATGTAAATTTGCTTGATACCCACATTAATTTCATGTTTAAAGCAATAGTTATGCGAATTTGTAAAATTGATTTCATTTATAAGTAAAACTACTTAAATGAGGGAGTATAATCTATTATTTGATTATGCATTTGTATATTGTCGAGCGTATTCGACAATTGTATTAACTTTGAATATCTTGTAGATTGTATTCTACAAATATATTAAAATTATTATTTTTGTAGAATGTAATCGACAAAATTTATATATTTTGAAATACAAAAATTCAATACATAGTATTGTGGGGTGAAAAAAATGATTAAAAGGGAGTTATACTTAAACCAAATCGAAAGGATGATAGATAAGGAACCTGTCAAAATCATGACTGGTGTTAGAAGAAGCGGCAAGACATACTTATTAAAAAGCATTCAGGAAGAGCTTGAAAACCGTGGAATAAAAAAGGAAAACATATTCCTAATTTCATTCGAGTCCATGAAATACAACAAGATAGAAAACTTCAAACAGCTAGATGAATGCATAATGAACATGACTGAAAACACAAAAGGCAAAGTCTACCTGCTGTTTGATGAAATACAAAACGTAAAAAACTGGGAAAAAAGCATAAACGCATGCAGAGTGGACCTTGACTGCGACATCTACATCACAGGATCCAACTCAGAACTACTGTCCGGTGAAATGGCAACACTCATATCAGGCAGATACTACCAGATAAACATTTACCCATTTTCATTCGCCGAATTCATACAATACAAAAAAGAAATAGAAAAAACAGACACAAGTGACTTGGAGGAACTGTTCAAAGAGTATGTGGAATATGGCGGAATGCCACCAATTCAACAGGTTGCAGCACAGGACAAATATTCCTACTTAAGTGACATCTACAATACAATACTTCTAAAAGACATAGTAACAAGACACAACATAAGAAACACAGACATGCTAAACCGCATACTAGACTATGTGATAATGAACCTTGGAAAAAACTTCTCAGCAGGAAACATCGCCAAATACATTAAACACGAAAGAAGAAAAATATCAAAAGACACAATACTTGACTATCTGCTATACTCCAAAAACGCATGCTTCATACACCAGGCACCAAGAGAAGACATAAAAGGAAAAAAAGTACTCAAGCACAATGAAAAATACTTCCTTGTTGACCATGGATTTTATCAGGCAAAATACGGAGAAATAGAAAACATGGGATCAATCCTTGAAAACATAGTCTACATAGAACTTCTTAGAAGAGGATATGAAGTAAAAATAGGAATAATAAACGAAAAGGAAATCGATTTCGTCTGCACCAGAGACAAAGAAAAAATCTACATTCAGGTAACATACAAACTTGAAAACGATAACACAATAGAAAGGGAATTTTCAGGACTTGCAAAAATCAATGACAACTTCGACAAATATGTTTTAAGCATTGACAAAATGGATTTTTCAAGCAACGGATTAAAACACAGAAACATCATAGAATTTTTAATTTCAGATTATATATAAAAATTAAATTTAAGATGATATTGATATAATAAATGTGTAATTCATTTGTATTGATGATTACTTTATGTTTCCAACAAACCAAGTTGATAAAATTAATAGTTACTTTTTTAATTTAATTTAATGCATGCCCCTTAATAATATTAACTGTTATCTCATAATACAATCAAACCGATAGTTACATAAATATCAGATTATAATCTTAATTTTGTTTCATTATTTTAAAATTGGGAGTTTTTAATGGTCATTTATTATGCAATTATGATTTTTCCAGCTTTATAACATTCTGCAATGTATTGTCTTGATTGATAATTTAAAATCATCAGATAACCTATCTACATTTTCCCCAATCTGGATAATGCACATACTGCAAGATAATTGAAAGATATCATTTACAATGAATTCATCATAATTGGAATCAAATTCATTAAGAATTTTTTCAACTTTATCACAATAATCAATAATGTTATCAAGATATTCTAAATCCCTATTTCCCATAGATTAAAACCTCATCTTTAGATATTTTTTCTAAAAATTTTTTGTTATGTGAACTTGTTGTTACAACCTCAACATTACATTTTAAAGATTGTTCCAAATCATGAATAAAATCAACGAAATCTATTAAACCTTTGATTTCACCTTTGTTTATTAATAAATCAACATCTGATTCATTAGTTGCTTCACCCCGTGCATAAGATCCAAACAGACTCATTCTAGAAACACCATATTTTTCTGCAATAGGTATAGTTTTTTCCTTTATTTCATCGAGAGTGTAAATCATAATAAAACCACCGATTATAACTTTTATAAACATGAAATCATTTAAAGTTCTATAATAATAAACATGAGTAAACTATAATTCATTGAACATATTTGAAACAAATATTTGATTTAAATTAAAGAAACTCTAAAAATATCCCAGCTAAACTTGTTATGTATATTTATCTTTTAATAATATATAATTACTTCCACAAAAGATTGAAAAACATTAGAAATCCAAATATATACTATACTCCAAAAACTCTTTGGAAACATAATACTCTTTTTAATTCCAACACACAATTAACAAGTGAATGAAATATTTAATTATTTTAAATTTCAAAAAGTAGTGTAGAGAGAGGAAAGTTATACAACCATCACATGAGTTTTCATATAATTACCTCAATTATTTTAATTAATAATATTTTACTTTTTTAAATTATATATAATTAATAGCTACTTTTTCTTTTCATGAAAATGAAAATATTTCTGTAGACCTCTAAGAACTGTATTTTAGTATTAGTAATGTTATTATCGATGATTTAAATCAAATTAAAATCATTATGGTTCAATTACTTTAAATAATAAAGATTTTAGCATTTTAACCTCTTCATCACTCATATTTTTTGTTACCTTTATTTCCCAACCATTAATTAATTTGATTAACTCGTCAGTTTTTTCAATTCCTCGAGAAGTTAATTCGACAATTTTTTTACGCCTGTTTGTCGGATCTTCGCATCGAAAGATATATCCTTTATCTTCAAATTTCCTTAAAAGTTTAGCAGTATATCCTTCACTGACCCTAAACAGTTCTACCAATTCTTTTTGTGTAGTTTCTTCACTAAATCTAATTCTTATTAGAAACGGCATTTCAGCAACAGTAATGTCAGAGTCATCCAATGTTTCTTTAACATATTTTGTATAATCAGCAATCATTTCTTCGACATAGTGATATATGAATATATTTTCGGAATTTTCTTTTTGGAATTGAGCAGGTAATGTCATTTTTATGCCTCACTTGGATATTTGTATGTTCTAATAGATAACAGTATTAAATCGATAATCATCACCACAACCGCTGCAATCATTACATATTGGACCCCCATTCCTGCAACTACCACTCCGGCGATTGTTGTTCCTAGAGTGACTCCGACATTTCCCATACTTAAGAATATTCCATTTGCAAATTCAGGAGCGTCAGGTGCTGCTGAAACCATCCAGTATTGGGAAATATCATTACCAATACCCGCAAGCAGTCCCCAAAAAATCATAAAGATAATCATTGGTATTTTAGCACTGCCGAGTATGAATACTCCAATCATCAATATTGAAAAGATTATTGGAAATGACAAGACAGTTTTATTTGTTTGGGAATTTAATAATTTGGCTCCAAGCCAGTTTCCAACAATTGATGCAACCCCATATATAAACAGTACAATGCTTAATTCAGTACCGAATATGTTAGTTAATGAATTTAAAAATTCTGAAATGTATGAATATGCAGTATACATTCCTCCATTTAAGAATATAACTCCCAAAACTGATATTATAAATATTCCTGTTGTTGCTACTTTAATTTGATTTCCATAGGATTGTTCCTTACCTGGCAGGCTTGGGAAAAAGATTATTGTAGCTATCAATGCCAGGAATGTGACGAGACTGAACCACAGCATTGAAAATTGATATCCGAAGTTTGTTGCAACAAATGTTGTTATCGGAACTCCTACAATCATCCCTGCTGACACTCCCATAATTACTTTACTTACAGCATCCTGTGCCTTTTCAGGATCCACTATTTCTGCGGCAACCGTCAATGCCAATCCACAATAAATCGGATGGAAAATTGCAGGAATTATTCTGCAGATCAATGCAATATTAAAATCACTTACAAATGCTCCAATTGTTGAAAATATAGTAAAAACCCCTAAAACCAAAATGAAACTTTTTTTTCTGTCAAATTTTGAAAATACAATGGGCATGAATATCCCACATATTGCAATTGTTAATGCAAACAAGCTCACGAATAACCCTGCCTGTGTGATGTCTACATTAAAATATTGTGCAATTTGAGGCAATATGCCCACTACTCCCATTTCGGTACTCAATACCCCAAATGTACCAAACATCATAATATAAATTATTAAATTTTCATTTTTCATGTTAACCCCATATACTTTCATAAGATAACTCTTTCATTAAGAAAGATAAATATTAATTTGATTTTAATATTATTTAAAGCTTCTGTTGAAAATTATTTTCAGAGAAAATGCTAATAATAATTTATAAAACAAGTTCAGGTTTGGATTTCAAGTAGATAAAGTTTCTCAATTATATATGAAACTATTTAATTATCCCAAGTTCTAAAAAAAAGTAGTGTTGAGAGAAAAGTTATACAACTATCACATGAGTTTTCATATTAACCTCTCCAAATAATTTTAATTAATTAATTTAATTTTTAAGTTATATATAATTAATAGCTATTTCATAAAAATGAAAATGTTTTTGGAGGTATATAAATTACGTCATCATCCTTTTTTACAGAAGAGTAGTTATTTGCAACCACTATACCATATTGACAATTATATTTGTTGATGGCATGTTTAATCTGTAGTTTCTTTTTC
>CACXWH010000079.1 GCA_902771225.1 uncultured Methanobrevibacter sp.
AATTTTAAATATTTTCTTCAACAAAATATAATTTGGGTCTTTAATATCTAAATTTAATCTGTGTTTCATGTTTATCGCCAAATAAATATATGTAACACACAATACTTAAATTTAACGATATTAATGCACCCTTTTTAAAAATTAATAATTATACAAATGTATTTTTATAAACCAAAACTAATCATTATCTAATATGAAAAAAATAATAAAAATTAAGCGGAGTTTATATCAAAAAAAATTCAGACCCCTAAATTCTATTATTCCCTGATTTGAAAAATAATCAATGAACCGTGAAACACTTGATTTGGAATAGAAAAAAATTAAATTAACATTTGTTGGCTGCCAATATAGCCCGGTTCATTAACTTCTCTTACAACATCACCAATCAGCAACGGTGAGTCTGGATTATGCAACTTCTGGTTCATTTTAACCAGCTCCATGTTGGCATTGGCATAATGCACTTCAAATTATCTACTACTTTTAGTGAAATTTGTTCTATATAATACGAACAAAAAAAATTAAAAAGTAAATGAATTATCTACTACTTTTTAGTTAGAGTTGTTTGATAGTTACGAGCAAAATATTGCGTATCAAATAAGCCCACCATAATGCTAATATTAAAATGATTTGAAAGTAAAAAAACTTTAAAATCAATTCAGAATTAACATCACAATTTAATTATTGTTCAATATCTTTTTAGAAAAAATTATTTAACATCAAAGAACAAATTTATAATATATATTTAAAAGAAAATGCGATTTTGATTAAGATGAACAGATTATTGATTAACTGCATAACATCCTTAAGAATATTGTTCGGATTCTTATTTTTATTCTGTGTCCTGTTTGATTTAAACACGACTTATCTGATTGCCATATTTATTTTAACAGCAATTTCTGATGTTAGCGACGGATGGCTTTCAAGAAAATACAATCTTTCATCTGATGATGGTGCAAAGTTTGATGTAATCTGTGATTTTATATTCATTATCCTTTCCACATTCGCCCTGATTTTAATTGATTTGATTCCGGCATGGTTTTTAGTGATAATTATCTTAAAATTAATTGAATTTTTCAAAACCAGCGATGAAACACTTGTCTATGAAAAATTTGGCCATTTTGTTGCTTTAATGTTTTATGTATTCCCAATAATATCTGTTTTAATAAATAATAAATCCTTAATATTGATATTAGCCATTTTCATTACGATTTGTGCTTTAATATCCTCTTTAAGTAGAATTCACCAAAAATTTTATTAATTAACGATTTTAAATATAATATTTGATTATATGATATCTCTTAGAAAAATAAACACATTATTGATTATTGTAATTGTGCTGATGCTTTTAAATCATGCAGTGTTATCTCTGTTGTATCTGTATGGTATTATAAGCTATTCTCCAGATTTTCAAATAACTGGAAGACGTCTGTTTTATCCTGTAGTTGCACATATCATCATAAGCATGTATCTCTACTTTAAGGACAAGTCAAGAGGTGTAAACAGATACCCCAACTTGATTTCCGATACAACACAGCAGCTGATTTCCGGAATCATGATAATTGTTTTTGTAAGCCTGCACATATTGGGATACTCCTTCAATCCGCTGGGAGAACAAAGCACATTTAATTTTAGTTTATACCATTTTATAGTTGATACTTTAATGTTTGTTTCAATAGCTGTCCATTTAAGAGTTTCAATTCCTAAATTCATGATATCATTAGGATTTCTTGAAAACAAGGACGAACATGTGAACTTTAAACGAAAGGTGAACTGGACAGTATTGATAATATTGATTGTCCTGATTCTTGGTGAAGTAATGTATTATGTTGGAGGTGCATTATGGTAGACATAATCGTAGTTGGAGCAGGCATTGCCGGTTTAACAGCATCAATTAAAGCCTGTGATAATGGTGCAAACGTTTCATTGATATCTCCCGATTATTCTGAACGCTCACAGTCAGTGATGGCAATGGGAGGAATAAATGCAGCACTTAATACCAAAGGGGAAAATGACTCAACAGACCAGCATTTCACAGATACATTAAATGGAGGCTGTAAAATAAACAATGAAAAGGCCGTGGAAATGCTAACCTCTGATGCACCTCAAATTATAGATTGGCTTGAAAGGATAGGTACAAGCTTTTCCCGTGACGCAAATGGCAATGTTGACATACGAAACTTCGGAGGCCAAAAGAAAAAAAGAACCGTGTATGCCGGATCAAGAACAGGAAAGCAGATAGTATCTGCTCTTGTCAGTTCATGCCGTAAAAGAGAAACTGAAGGTAAAATTAAGCGTTTTGTAGGATACAGATTTTTGTCACTGATTTTTACCGACGAAAATCAATGCTGCGGCATCAACTGCATCCATGAAGATACACAGGAACTAAGATCTTTTATTGGAGATGCAGTCATCATAGCTACCGGAGGATATAATTCCCTTTTTGGAAAAATACTTGGATCAACTCAAAACGACGGATTTGCTACTGCAAAACTGTTTACACAGGGTGTGATATTAGCCAATCTGGAAATGGTCCAGTATCACCCGACCACAGTTAAGACTCCTCAAAAAAGAATGCTTATAACCGAAGCTGCACGTGGTGAAGGAGGAAAACTCTTTGTGATGAAGGACGGCAAACCGTGGTATTTCATGAAGGATTTCTATCCTGAGCTTGCTGATTTGATGCCGAGAGATGTCGTTTCAAGAAGCATTTTCAAGGTTTCAGATGGCGGTAAAAAGGACGTTTTTCTTGACTTAACCCATCTGGATGAGTATACAGTTAAAGTCAAGCTGGATGAGGTATATGAAATATGTGAGAAATATCTGAATTTGAATCCTTTAAAAACCCCAATTCCAATATTTCCCGCAGTCCATTATTTCATGGGAGGAATCCAGACCAATGAAAATCATAAAACCAACATCAAGGGATTGTATGCTGCAGGCGAATGCTCATGCCAGTATCACGGAGCAAACAGACTGGGAGGAAATTCACTTTTGGGAGCGGTTCACGGAGGATGGATTTCAGCAGAAAATGCCGTTCTGGAAAAGCCAAAAGGAAATGTCATCAACAGTATCGATGAAGAATTGGAGTCATTTAAATCATATGCTCCAAAGGATAAATCCCTGCAAGATACTTTAAGCGAAATATCTCAGATAATGAACGATTCCATGGGAATCTACAGAAATGAAGGTGATTTGATGGCTGCACTGGACAGACTGGATAATCTGGATACAAATGTCAATGCAAAATATTATGATTATCTTAAAGTCAAATTATTAGTGATTCTTTCAAAGGCAAGCATTTTATCAGCACTTGAGAGAAAGGAATCAAGAGGAGCTCATCAAAGGACTGACTATCCCGAAAGCGATGACAGGTATAAAAAATCCATCTGTGCAATGTATGATGACGGGGAGATTGTGATAACATGAAGGTGAAGATTAAAATTGATGACGATTATCAGATATTCGACTATGACGGCGATTTAAACATATCAGTCATTACCCTGCTTGAAAAGTTGGACATCCCCATTGAATATTCCTGCAGTTGTCTTCAGGGAATTTGCGGCGCATGTGCCATGGTTATCAATTCAGAACCTAAACTTGCATGCAAAACATTTCTAAATGAGGAAAAGACAGTTATAGAAGACAATCAGATTACAATTGAACCTCTATCCAAATTTCCATTAGTTAAAGATTTGAAAGTCGACAGGTCAATTCTTTTTGATGCGATGACAGAATGTGAACTATGGCTTGAAAACGATTCCGAATACAATCCGAAAGATTTGGATTTTGAATATGAAATGTCATTATGCCTGATGTGCGGGTGCTGCACAGAAGTTTGTCCCAATTATAAGTTAGGCGATTTTGTAGGAGTGCATGCTGCTGTATCCGCATCAAAATTAGTTAATCAAGAAAGTGATAAAGAGCACTTGAAAAACATGAAAAAGAATTATAAAAAAAGGTTTTATTCACATTGTGTTAAATCAATTGCCTGTGAAGATGTCTGTCCAATGGAAATCCCAACCCAAAGAGCAATTTCAAAAATGAACAGAAAATCCGTATGGAGAATCTGGCAACTCCTAAATCTTGATTGAAACCCGAACAAACATGTTTGCATGTAAAAATCACACATGAAATTAATTAATCTTTTTGATAGTCAATAATCGCGAATAACCTTTTGATGCTTGAAAATGCAGTTTCAATAGTGGCCATCGAGGAACTTAGCTTTTTAATAGGATCTGTTAATAATTGCCCATACATAATAACTGCCAATAGAGTCCCTATCTGAATCTCATTACCTGCTAAAAAGTAAATCCCCGCAATATAAACAGTTATCTTACTTATATTTGTTAAAAGGGTTGTAACAGGCACCATAAAATTAGTAACATTTTTGGATTTGACATAATAGTCAATTACAGTTTGATTCATTTTTTTAAACCATTTTTCATGGAATGAATCACGATTTGACAGGCCTCTTTCAAAATAGCTCATCAATCTCCCCAACTGCATTTGATGACCATCGTAATAGTTTTTAGATTTGACATCACATACATAAAAGCAAACGGCATAAACCGGCAATATCACAAGGTATATTAAGCTCAACCTGAAGTCTGTCATCACAATCAACACTATTACAAAGACTATAAATAGAATCTGCGCATAAATTTCAGTAAATTTAGATGAAACAAACTCCCTGATGTTCATCACATCGTTGTTTAGTCTGGATAGAACAAGACCCTTTGAATTTTCCTGAATGAAACCTGAACCGACAGCATCAAGCTTATCAAATAATTTCATTCTTAAATTATAGGCCACTTTTTCGCCGGTAACTCCCATGATTCTCTTTGGAGGCAATTTGAAGAGATAGCCAACAGAATATAATACGAGCAACAAGGCAAGATTAATGTATATGGCAGGGTCATTAGTTGAATTCCAATTAGACGCCAATAAATCAACAGTCTTTCCTGCAACTTTAGGGGCATAAACCATACACAATGTGGATACAGTAAGTAAAATCAGGGATATTCTTACTTTGGTCTTATCTTCTTTTAATATTTCAGTGAATTTTTGGGAGATGGCCTTTCTTTCAGCCCATATACCCCTATCCTCTTGAGTAATATCCTCCTCGACAATTTCTATTCTTTTTGGATGGTCATCTGTGTTTTTGGATTCTATGGTTTTATCTTCCAGAGTCAAGACTTCCTCCAAACGCACAGAAGTGGCATATGCACGTGGCCATCTGTCAATTAATGCTGGAATATTGGTAAGGGTGGTGATGAAGTAGGCAACATATACTAGAATAATGAATGAATCGATTACACTGTCTGTTTCAAATCCTATGGTGTATCCGGAATTAACCATTGCCAATGTAATCAAGACAATAACATATAAACCCCACATTAATATTGATCCGAGGTAATATTGACTTTTAATATATATGACATTCTTATCATAGGAGTTCTCACATGCCTTTTCAAATTCAGATTCATACTCCTGTTTTTTAAATGGGATCCTGTTGGCTATATCAGTGATTTTGGATAGGAACAACAGGTTTAGCTTTCCATATGTCTTTTTAGCCCTGAAAAATATTTCTACAATTTGTTTCATTCTCAAAATTACAATCAGGGAAAGAATGCTAACAAATGATAAGAAGAATATCGCATAAGTTCCGTCAATCAATGCTATTTCGTATAAAATTGCTATAAATGTAACCGGAATCAGCATTAACCGTTCGAGTATCATCACTATAAATCCCTGTTCTGAGGACATCCCTCTGGTTGACCTTGTAATTAACCCTGAAATTTTAAATTTAGCAATCTCCTCATCAGGCAGGTTCATAAGAATATGAAATATTTTATCACGAACAGTATATGCTGCTTTTGAAGCCACTCTTGTTGTGAGAAAAGAAACGGCATAAAGGGCAATCATTGAAATGACTGTATACATTAACATGTATAATCCGGATTTGAAAAGCAAATCGGCGTTCTGCTCCTTGACTCCAGACAAAGCCACACCGAACAAATCAATTATTTCCATTTGAAAGAATGTCTGAAGGATTATTAACGCGAAAATAATCAATATTGTTTTCCATTGGAATTTTAATGCAACACTCAAAAACTTTTTCATGACCATAATCTAGT
Source organism: uncultured Methanobrevibacter sp. (assembly GCA_902771225.1). Taxonomy (GTDB): domain Archaea; phylum Methanobacteriota; class Methanobacteria; order Methanobacteriales; family Methanobacteriaceae; genus Methanocatella. The sequence continues at coordinate 6,138 of CACXWH010000079.1, forward strand.
TTTTAAAATATAAATAGTTCATCATACAAAACATGAGAAGAAAATAAGTCATTATAGTAATATTAGTTGTACTAAATATAACTATTTTAATCGTGTTGATTGTTTCTCACCACATTCAGACAGGAATAATTGCCAATTAATTCATCCGACTGTTTTTTTAAGATTAAATTGACAGTAATATTAATAATTAATAATCAAATAAAGTTGGTTGCTTAGGTTCAATATAGCTAGGTTCATTGACTTCCGTTACAACATCACCATCTTTAACCTCACCAATCAGCAATGGAGAATTAGGATCATGTAACTTTTGATTCCTTTTGACCAACTTCATGTTACTGTTTGCATAACGAACTTTAAATTATCTACTACTTTTTCGATTTTTTGTTTGATATATTGCGAACAAATAATGGTAAAAAGTAGTGGAATTATCCACTGCTTTTTAGTGAATTTTTGTTTAATATAAAAAAGAAAAGTCCATATCCTCCAAAAAATTATTTGAAAACCAAAATGATATGATTTTCAACTATGTTAAATCACTTCATTATCCCTTAAAAAATCAATTAAATTCAAATGAATGATTCCATCATGAGACATATCCACATCATCCAAGGTTATTATGTATTTTGGATAATTATCTGGGATATTCTTTAATGGTTTAAATTCTCTTTCAATAGTTTCTTCACTTGCCAATAAATAAGAAACTTGAATATAAATGAGTTTGTTTTGTTTTTTGCATACAAAATCCACTTCCAAGTTATCAACTTTACCAATGGTGATTTCATATCCCCTTCTTAAAAGTTCCAAATAAACAATATTTTCGATTACACGAGTGATATCCCGTTGATTGTTTCCTATTATTGCCTGTCTAAAACCCAAATCACACAGATAATATTTTTCATCATATTTTAATATTCTTTTACCTTGTAAATCTTCACGTTTTACCTGATAAATCAGGCATGCATTTTCAAAGAATTTCAGATAATTATAAATTGTATTTACCGATAAGTTTACCATATCCTGCTTTAGTCTTTTATGAATTTTATTTGCGGAAAATGGCTGACTAATGTTATACATTACAAATCTCATAATCCGATCCAATAAATCGACATTTTTAACATTATTCCTTTGAATTATATCTTTAAGAACAATAGAATTGTATAAATCAATTAGAATTAATCTTCTATCATCACCCCGATAGTCAAATGTTGAAGGCATGCCTCCATCTTCCAAATATCTGTAAAAATGAGTTTTAAAATCAGAGGTAATTTCGTAGTAATCAAGATATTCCCTAAAAGAAAATGGATATATGTTTAATTCCACATAGCGACCGGACAAATATGTGGCAAACTCTCCGGACAACAATTTTGAGTTTGATCCAGTAATGTATATGTCATAATTTTTTTTTGCAAAGTAAGAGTTGATTAATTTTTCCCATTGGGGAACAACCTGTATCTCATCAAAAAACAGATAAATTTTACCACCAATATTTTCCGTTTTATTGGATATGAACTCTTCAAGCTTTTCAATATTGTCTATTTCAAAATAATCACTTAATTCAAAGTTGATCCAAACAATATTATCTTCAGGTATTCCTTGTTTTATTAATGAATCAATAATTTGTTTTAATATG
>CACXWH010000080.1 GCA_902771225.1 uncultured Methanobrevibacter sp.
ATATTATTTCATTTATTGTATGGATTTACGGTATGTATGCTACTTATCAAGAAGTACAACTTGTTAATGGAGCTTAATTCAACTCCATTATTCTATTTTTTGAACCTATAAAACTTTATGTGATTTTTTAAATTATTTTTCACTTGAAATGTACCTTTCAATTAATTCTGTATCATTAAAAACTGCTTTAAAGAAAGTATAATACTTTAATAAGGCTTAAAAATTAATATTTGCTGGTCAATAATATATATTTTCATTGAATATTAATTTAAACATCATACAAATATTTTTTTGATTTTACTATGAAAATTTCACTCTCAAACAATCATTTCAAAAGATTAATTTTTTGTTTCAAGCCAAAAACTATATTACTATAAAATAGAAATTACTTTTCATGATAGAAAATGATGAGAAAATATCTGAATATATTGATTTTCCACGAACTTTTGAGAAATATGGGTGGTATAAACCAATTCTTGTTTTAATCGTAAGTTTAATAATATTTCTTATATTTCAAGTTTTATTGGTATTATTTTTTAATGCAATATACGGATGGAATTTTATAATGCAAATTGCAAATGGTGGATATGAAGTGTTAAATACTGAAGCCGGGCAAATTTTTACTGATTTGGGAGTTATTGTCTCAATTCCCGCGTTATATCTTGCCACTAAAATTGTTAAAGATAGGCCATTTTCTTCATATGCGTCTTCACGTGGAGGATGGAATTTTAAACTCTATTTCAAAGCTTTATTAATTCCTTGCTTTATTAATTCCTTTTATATTGTTCGTGATTATTGAAGCAGTGGATGTTGTTTTTCGAGGATCAAAAGGTACTAACCATTTTACAATACCTTTCTTTATCTTATGTCTGATTCTTGTGCCTCTCCAATGTATTGCTGAAGAATACATATTCCGCGGTTTATTTATGCAAACTTTCGGGTCATGGTTTAAAATACCTATTTTGGCGATAATTCTTCAGGCTGTAATTTTTGCAGCAGTACATGGATATAATAGTCTTGGAATCATTGCAGTATTTATTTCAGGTATTGTTTTCGGGTTTTTTACTTGGAAAACCAATGGTATAGAAGTAAGTTCTGCAATTCATACTGCGAATAATCTAAGCATTTGTTTATTTGTAATGTTTGGTCTTCACTCAACATCTTCAACGCTGGAATTAAATGATACTATAATATCAGTTGTTTTTGAGATAATACTATTGATTATAATGTATTATGTTGGTAAAAAAACTGACTGGTTTGGTGAAATCAAATAAAACAAAAAAATATGATTATTCAAATTCGAATAATCAATTTTATTCTTTTTTTTAAATTAATCTAAGAATGTCTATATTGCTGTGTAGGTTGCATTAATCCTTTTTTTATTCGTCCCACAAATCGGCAACTTTGTTTGCAATAAATACACAGCAGTCTACGCATGGGGATTTGTCCTTTCCATTATCACTTATTTTATCGCAACGTACAGTGTCGTATTCTTCTTTAAATGAATTAAATATTTCTTTTGCATTTGCTTTAATTTTACTGGTATCATCTATTACAATACCATTGGCCATTAAAGCGCCGGTTACAGCACCGCAGGTTCCTTCATCAAATGTTCCCCCTATTCCTCCTGCAAATCCACAACCTAATCTTATCATTTCTTCTTTTGTAATGTCTGCATCTGCCGTTTCACAAAGACCCATTAAAGTTGACTCAGAACAACTTTTAGTTTTTCTGTATTGCCTAATTTTTTCTTCTAAAATTTTTTTGTCAAGTTTCATAATGCAATCTCCGAATTTTGTTAATTAATTATATTAATTAAGAATTTAAAATATTTATTTGTTAAAATATTATTAGGTGAATAAGTTATGCATCCAAGACCAAGTCCGATTGCCGCTACTCTGTACACATTAAGAGATATGAATGTTGATGTCATTGTTATGCATGGGCCTACCGGTTGTTGTTTTAGAACAGCTAGGCTTTTAGAAAGCGATGGTGTACGTGTTGTCACTACAGGAATGTCTGAAAATGATTTTATTTTAGGTGCTGGAGATAAACTGGTTGATACATTAATTGAAGCTTATGAAATGTTTCATCCTAAATTAATGGGTATTGCAGGTACCTGTGCGAGTATGATTATTGGCGAAGATTTAAAAGAAGCAATTGCAACTGCGGATTTGCCTTGTACGGTTATTCCTGTTGAATCCCATGGGGGATCTGGTGAAGGTGACAATACTGTTGGAGCAATAATGGTTTTAGATGCTGCAGTTGAATGTGGTGTAATACCTAGGAAAGAGGCCGATAGACAAATTGAAATGCTTGAAAAAGCAACAGAAGTAGAGAAAACTCGTGGAATGGCACAGGGTAAATATATTAAACCTAATTTTGGTGATTCAAAAGAAAGTGTTGCAAAGATAGTTGTCAAATCTCTAAAGGATAATAAAAAAGTTGCTTTTGTCCTAAATGTTAAAAAAGAAACATCATACCTATTTTCAGATATTATTAATTTTAACTACAAAGAAATTAATCCGGATAATAAACCAATTTTTGTAGCTAATTTGGATGAAAATATTGGTCTTCCAAGAATCAGACAACATGCAGTAAATATTAAAAATCAACTTGATTTGGAACCGGATTTTATTAGTGGAGGACTTGATGAATATCCTATAACTGCTAATAAGGCAGCCGAATACCTGAAAGATAAGGATTTGGATTTAATTGTTGTGTTTGGAGTTCCACATGCATTCCCAATAGAGGAATTTGATGTAGAATCGATTGCTGTAACAGATGGGCCTCGTTTAGTGGAACCTTTAAAGGAGTTAGGATATAATCATGTTGTTGCTGAACTTGATGCACACTCAAAAACTTTAGGTACTGATGAAATTGTATTTTCAGACTTTGGTGGAATGATTAGATCAGCTATTGGGTGGTTGAACGAATGATTACGATTATTGATTATAAAAGTGGAAATTTAAAAAGCATTTCAAATGGTTTTAAAAAAATCGGCGAAGATTTTCAAATAACAGATGATGTTGAGTTAATTTCAGATGCCAAACAATTGGTATTGCCGGGAGTTGGAGCTTTTGGCTCAGCAATGGAGAATTTAGAACCTTTCAGAGAAGTTATAGAAGAGCATGTTAAGGATGATAAACCTTTTTTAGGAGTTTGTTTGGGTCAGCAAGTACTCATGGGTGAAAGTGAAGAAAGTCCAAATGTGGAGGGTCTAAATTTATTTAAAGGGCATTGTGAATACTTGCCTGAAGGTGTTAAAATTCCTCATATGGGTTGGAATCAGTTGAATGTTTTAAATAATTCTCCTATTTTGGAGGGTGTCGATAAGGAGTATTTTTATTTTGTTCATTCTTATCATGTAATTCCGGATGATTCAGAAATTATTGCAGGGGTTTGTGATTATGGGATTGATGTTGTAGCTTCTTTAAGTCAAAATAACTTATTTTCAACTCAATTTCATCCGGAAAAAAGTGGAAAAGCTGGTTTAAAGATTTTAAAAAATTTTGTAAATATTAAGGAGTAGTTAATTATGGATATTGAAGGTTTTGTCCGTGCAAGAATTGATGATTATTCATATGATGATTTATCAATCCTTTTGGCTGAAAGAATTCGTGAATATAAAGATATTTCAGATGAAAATTCAATTAAAATGGCTGAGGCAGTCATTGATGAAGTTTCAACAACTTTAAAACTAAAAGAAAGTGATGATGAATTCTTAAAAGAAATCACTGAAATTACGAAATCTGGTGTTGGAATGGGTGAAATGGGTGTTGGTTCCAGGGGAGCCGGCGACTTTTTTGTTCACAGAAGAATTGCTGATATTGTAGCATCAACCAATACAGCATCTCTTGTAAATCCAACTGAACAGGATGACGGTGGTGTTGTTCGTTCAAAAGCTAAAAATGATGATGTTTATATTACAACTGCAGTCGATGGAATACACTCCAGATTAAGCGAATATCCATTTTTAGGTGGTTTTCATGTAACTAGGGCAACTTTAAGGGATGTTTGTGTTATGGGGGCAGATCCGGTAGCTATTTTAAGTGATGTTCATTTGGCAGATGATGGGGATGTAGGTAAGATATTTGATTTTACAGCAGGTGTAGCTGCTGTATCCGAACTTGTAAATGTCCCGATTGTGGCCGGAAGTACATTAAGAGTTGGCGGAGATATGGTTTTGGGAGACAGGTTTGTTTCCGCTGTAGGTAGTGTTGGTGTATCAGATTATCCTCCAACTGCACGTAAAGGAGCAACAAAAGGAGATGTAATCCTTTTAACAGAAGGTTCTGGCGGAGGAACAATTACTACAACAGCTATTTATAATGGATTTTTCGATGTTGTATGGGACACAATGAATGTTAATTTTGTCCAGGCTTCACAATCATTATTCGAAGCGGATTTGGTTAAAGATATTCATGCAATGACTGATGTAACTAATGGGGGGCTTCGTGGAGATGCTCACGAAATATCCAATACTACCGGTGTCGGTTTGGAGTTTTATGAAAAAGATATTAGGAATATGGTTGCTCCAAATGTATTGAACATGCTTGAAACATTAAACATAGATCCGTTGGGAGTTTCTACCGATTCGTTAATGCTTGTCGTACCTGAAGACATTGCAAATGATGTTATTAAAACAGTTTCTAATGCGGGTGTTGACATATCAGAGATTGGTCAGGTTACTGATAGTGGTGAACCAATCTTGATTAAGGAAGATTCTTCAACTGAAAAACTTGTTCCACTATTTAGGGAAGCTGCATACACAAAAATCAAAAAGTTAGTCGGCGATACAACACCTGAAGACTTTGAAATAATGCAAGAAAAAGTGCAAAAAGCTTGTGAAGATGCAATTGCTAAAAAGGATAAGGTTATAAAGTATATAAATGAAAATTAATTTTTTCACACTTCCATTCTTTTTAAATATTATGGAAGTTAACTTCTTTTTATGAATGATAATAAAGGAAGTTTATATTTTGCAGATGCAATTATTGCAATAAGTATCCTATTTATTGTAATGTTAATGTTAAATATGTTAATCTCACTTCCAAATCCAAATTATTCAGATGCTTCCCTTAATTCTAAAAATGCTCAGGATATAATGGAACTATTATCTGGAAAAGTAGATTTTGAGGATGAAACGTTTTTAAGTGTCATTTCAAGTATTTTAAAAGAAAATAAAAATTCTAAAAAATCTATAAGTGAGGTATCTCAAATTTGTGATGATAAATTTGGGGAATTCAAATTAACAAATTACATGTTTATAGAGACTAATCAGTTGGATTCAACGGTTTTATCTAGTTCTGGTGATTCTTCAAAAGCAGGTAACTATTCAGTTGCTACTAGAAATTATGATGGTTATTCTTATACTCTTTATATTTGGTAATTGCTTAATTGTATGTAATATACCGATATTATACGTGTTTGGTGGTGATATATCGGCATTTACATACCAAAATATGCATCACCCTAGCAGAGAATTGGGTTTGTGGTGGTGATTCTCCACCAGTAATAATGCACATTAAAAATTATGTTATTTTCAAATATATAATAGTTCCCATATTTTAAAAAAATATTAAATACTATGAAAATCTTATAGTAGTATGATATCTTATTTTCTATTGCCCCGATGGTGTAGTTTGGATAACACATGGGACTGCGGATCCCATTCCCCGGGTTCAAATCCCGGTCGGGGCATTTTTGTTTTTGTGATACTATGTTAAATGCTAATACTTATGTTACGAGTCAAAAAGGAATTGGTGGATCTATTAGAAAGCAATATGAAGATTTTTATGTTGAAGAGATTCCCGAAATTATTCCTGCCGGTGAAGGACCAAATGTTTGGATTTGGATTGAAAAAGTAGGAAGAACAACTCTTGATGTTGTTTTAGATATTGCTAGGGATTTACATGTTGACCGTAAAAGGATGGGTTTTGCTGGAATGAAAGATAAAAAAGCATTAACTCGTCAATGGATTTGTATTGCAAATATGGATTCAGAAGATCAATTCAGGCAAGTTGAAGAATTGGATATTTATAAAACTGATTTTTTAGAAATTACTCGCGGACGTAAAAAGCTTAGAATGGGTCAACTTAAAGGAAATAAATTCAGAATTCTAATTCGTGATTTGGATGATATTGAAAAAAGTGCAGATATTGCAAATGAAGTTTTAAAGGAATTGGAAGTTACTGGTGTTCCTAATTATTATGGTTGGCAACGTTTTGGCAGGCCTCGAACTAATACTCATCTTGTTGGCGAGGCTTTAATTCACAATGATTTAAAAGAAGCTGTTAGAAGATATATTGGAAACCCGTCAGAGAAAGAAAGTTTGGAAAATCAAAAAGCACGACAAGCTTATGATGATGGGGATTTGGAAACATCATTGGAATTAATGGGTAAAGGAATGCGTTATGAAAAAATGATGGTTCGTCAATTAATTAAAGACTCTAAAAAAGGAGAATTGAATGATAGAGCTTATATGAATGCTCTTCATGCTCTTCCAAAACCATTACAAAGGATGTTTGTTCATGCTTATCAGTCTTATTTATTCAATGATGTTGTAAGTCGTCGGGTTGATATGGGAATTAATAAATTCATTGAAGGCGATATTATAATTGATAATGAAGAGAATATTGTTCGGGATAAGACTCCTGAAGAGTATCAGGAGTTGATTGACAACTTTGAAGTTAATCCAACTGTTCCGTTATATGGTACAAAAGTTCCTTTTGCCGGAGGTGAAGTTGGTGAGATGGAAAAAGCTGTTTTAGAAAGTTACAATATTGATAAAACTAATTTTGAAGTTCCTAAAATGCCACGTTTGGGAAGTTATGGTCTTAGAAGATCTTTACGTTTTCAAGTGTGGGATGCTTCTGCAAAAGCAACGGATGAGGGTGTTTTGGCAGAATTTTCAATTAATAAAGGGTCTTATGCAACAGCTGTGTTGCGTGAAGTAATGAAAAAGGATGTTGTTTAGGGTTATTCATCTTCCATAATTTTTTTGGATTCAATTAATTTAATTGATAGTGTAATTTTTTAAATACTACTTTTAACAGATTATTTTATAATGATTGAATGTAGAAATATTGCAAAAGGAAAAGGAAAAGGAGAATTAATTGTAAGTTCTGAACCGATTAGTTTTCTTGGTGGTGTAAATCCCGAAAATGGTGAGATTATTGATCCAAACCATGAATTAAAAGGCCAAATAATTAAAGATAAGGTTTTATTTATTCCTGGTGGAAAAGGTTCCACTGTCGGGTCTTATGTTATTTTTCAGATGATGAAGAATAATACTGCTCCAAAGGCCATAATCTGTCTTAATGCAGAACCTATCATAGCTACTGGTGCTATAATGTCAGATATTCCAATGGTTGATTCACCTGAGGATACTAATGATTTGGTTGATGGTGCTTTGGTTGAAGTTGATGGAGATAATGGGATCATTACTATTTTGTGAGTGGTTTAATGCAGACTTTAATTAAAAATGTAACTATTATCAATCCTAATGATGAGCTTAAAGATAATCAAAATATTTTAATAGAAGGAAAGTATATTAAAGAAATTTCTTCATCTAAAATCCATACTAAAGAAAATGTAAAGGTCATTGATGGGGATAATAATTATGTTTTGCCGGGATTCATTGACTGTCATACGCATATTTTAGCTAAAGGTTTTCACAAAGAAGAAAACATGGCAAATCCCCTATCTATTCATTTTTATAATGCTGTTCCTCATTCTCGCCAAACAATTGATGCTGGAGTAACGACAATTAGGGACTGTGGATCTGCAGATTTGGGCGTTAAATTAGCTCAAAAGAGAGGACTTTTCACAGCACCAAAATTGGAGATTTGTATTACTCCTTTGGTCATGACTGGAGGACATTTTGATTTAATGTTGCCTTCAGGTTTTGATATGGAAATTATGTATCCTGGGTTTCCTAAGGGAAGATGTGATGGTGTTTCTGAAGTTTTAAAGAAAACCCGTGAAGTTAAAAGGGCGGGTGCTGATTTTATTAAAGTGATGTGTAGTGGCGGTGTTTTAACTACAAATACCTCACATGAATTTTCTCAATTTAATTTGGAAGAACTTAAAACTATTGTCGGTGAAGCCAAAACTACTAATTCAAATGTTTCCGCTCATTGTCACAGTTTGGAAGGAATTAATAAATGTATTGATGCAGGATTTTCTTCAATTGAGCATGGAACATTCATTGATGAAAAAACTTCCAAAAGAATGGTTGAAAACAATGTTACTTTAGTTCCAACCTTGCTGGTTCATCAATTTTTATATGAACATGGCTTTCCTGTATGGGATATCTATGC
>CACXWH010000081.1 GCA_902771225.1 uncultured Methanobrevibacter sp.
AGCCCCTTTAGATTTAACAGCTAAACCAGTGGTTTTATTACCATTGACTGTAATTTCATTATTAATTACATTTTCAAGAGTACCGGATAATTCCATACCATAAACAATATCTGCAGTTGCAGCAATAGTATTGTTTACATATTCTGCTTCTAAGTCTCCTCCATTCATACCGGAGTATATTGGATAAGCAAAACTAGGAGCTGTAACTTCAATATCATTATTGCTGATTACAATACCTTCGGATGCTTCAACTTCAATAGCATTTGCATAATTTTCATCAGATTGGATAGTGAATTTATTGTTATCTACAACAGCATCATCCGCTTCAATATATAATCCATAAATATATGAATGACCCTCAGCGTTAATTTCATTATCGACTACATTAGCATTTGGGGAATCTTGAATGTCTATTGCATATATAGTGTCATAATTACCCACAATTCCATTAGCTTGAACATCAATAGTATTGTTACTTAATTCTAAGTCAGAACATCCTTTAAATACTAAACCTTCAGAAACAGGATATTTTACCCAAATTCCGCTTCCAGGAGGTACCTCTTTCCAGTCCACATAACATGATGGAATTTGAACATCAAAGACATTCTCTGATACAGACGCATTACAATCATTTAAATTGACAGCATTGTTTACAGTTAATCCTTCAGTTGCTCCAACATAGGTAATATCGTTTGATTTAATTGAAACATTTGAATTTTGTGCAATGATTGCATATGAATCATCCATAGCATTATCATAAACTTCAATTTCATTATTCACAATATTGACATTAGAATCATTAGCCAAAATGCCTCGGGATGTGGAATTAATAGTATTTCCTTCAACAAAAGCATTGGAATTTTGCAAGTTAATACCTACAGTCATTGCAGCAAATGAATCTGGTGATGTGGAATTTCCTAAATTATCACCTAAAGCGTTGATGATGTTGTCAGTAATAGTAACTTTTTTAGATTTGACAGCTAAAGCAGTGGTTTTATTACCTGCAACATTGATTGTGTTATTATAAACTGTTTCAACGCTGCCGCATAATTCCATACCATAAGCAATATCTGCCTGTGCATTAATGATATTTCCAATGTATGCAGCTTCCAAGTCCCCTTCATTCATACCTGAGTATATTGGGTAAACAAAATTAGGAGCTGTAACATCAAAATTATTATTGCTAATAATCGCATCGGTAGATGCTTCGATTTCGATACCATTAGCATAATTTACATCAGAATAACTTGTGAAATTGTTATTGTTAACAAGTAAACCCTCTGATTCTACATATAATGCATATCCATATGTGTGACCTTCTGATAAGATATTGTTATCGGTGATATTAACATTTCTGGAATTTGTAATGTCAATTGCATAGATGGTGTCATAACCGCCAACTACATCATTATAACTAACGCTTATCATATTGTTAACAATGTTTAAATCTTCACATTCATCAAATACTAAACCTTCACTTAAAGGAGCTTTGACCCAGCCGCCAGTAGAAGGATTGTATTTCCAGCTAACGTAACATGATGGAATGTTCGCATCCACGAAATTATTTTCAAATAAAACGTTGGAAGAATCGAAAACATATACAGCATTGCTTATAGCAGATCCATTATTTTTAACATCAAAATTAATATTATTGTCTTTAACAACTAAATTATCTGCATTTTCAGCATAAATAGTATAAGCATTTGCAGATTCATCTAAGACATAGCTTGTTGTAATGTTTGAAATTGAAACATTTGGCGCATTGATTAAAATAGCAGAACCATTGCTTGAAACAGGTGATTGGTCGAAATTCAATTCAAGGTTATTTAAAGAGATTCCATCTGCAAGTAAGATAAATGCCATATTATTTAAACTGGCATCCCAACCTTCGATAGATAATGTTTTATTGATTGTAATTGCATCAACTAAACTGTCGAAATCATCTCTAAAGATTAATTCTGTGAAATTAAGGTTTCTGTAATTTCCATTCTTATCAAAGTAATAGAAGAAGTTGTCTTTAGTTACAATATTGTCTATACCGTCATTATCATGTACAGAGTTACTGGATGTTGCATTAACTGCATAATCACCAGCCAAATTATTTGAAACTAAACTATTATATGAAACTTCATTACCAGTAGTTGTGAATAAATCAACTGCATATTCATAATCAGTCTCTACGAAATTATTTTTAATAGTATTATTATCAGATTCAACATTTACAACAGATGAAACATAATTATTAGTGAATTCAGTATTGGATGCAGCTTTTTTGATACTTACATTACCTTCACCAACATAATTATCTTCAGCAACGACATTAGGACCAGTTATGGATAAAGCATACACGTCATTATCTTCAACTACATTATTGGCAGCAACATTCATTATTCCTTCAACAGTATTTCCTGAAACGTAGGAATCTTTACTGGAAGTAAAAGAACAACCGCCAGTCAAAGTATTTCCAACATAAGTATTGTTAGCCGGAGTGGAGAATGATTGGCCGGCAATACCGCTAGCACCATTATAGTCAATTATATTATCCTCAATAGTATTTTCAATACCTGCAACAACCAGCGCCATACAAAAGCCGGAAGCTTCACCATGAATGTAATTGTTTGAAATCACATTTCCTGTAGGGTCATGGTCACCTTTAGAAACAAAAGTAGTTATATAAACTGCATTACCACTGGACCCGTTAATAACAACTTCATTATTGTCTACAGTACAGTAGTCGGTATAACCTAAAACAATAATACTTGAACCGGTTCCTCTATTTTCAAAATAGCTATTTTTAACTGTCACATATCTGGAACCTGCTTGAACACACATAAATCCAGTACTTTGTCCAATACCACTCATATTTGCCATCATATAAATATTTTCGATTGAAACATCAGAAGCATTAGTTACATAAAAAGCAGAATTTATAAAAGTAAGATCTGTTACATTTGTACCTGATCCACCACTGGAAATATGGAAACATCCTCCAGCAGCTTCTTTTTTACCAATTTCATTAAACAACGCATCCCCAGTACTTGAAATAATATTTACCGGTTTAGTTATGTTTACTTTATAAGTTTCACCAGTAAAAGTACCTTGGAAGTCCAAAGTAGAGCCTGCACTAACATTGCCGTTCAACTCACCTTCATCAGTGAAATAATTACTGAATGTAGCATTTGTAACGACATTTGTTGATGCAACCTCAAATTTCTCATCATAAGATACACTTATTTCAGAATCAGCTACAGAATTATCTGAAGCAATGATATCTGAAACATTATCCCCCGCACTTACGGAATTAACACTTAAAAAAATGATTAAAACAATAAGTGCACAAAAAATTTTCTTATTAAAATTCATGATATCACATCAAAATGCAAAAGTTAAATTTAAAAAAAATTAATTAACATTTACACTTCAATATATGTGTTAAGTACTATATAAAAATTTTCAAATGAACATTATTATGATATTTTTACAATTAATCAATTAAAAATGAAAAAATAATAAAAAAACATTAACTTCTAAAAAAAAGAGTATTGGGGAAAATTATTACTCCCAAAATCAGTTTAACACAAATTTCTTAATGCCCATGACGCTCAAGATTAAAGCCAATATATAGCCGATTAAAGAAATCACAGGCATGTCAAATATCCTCGGTCCAAATGAAACAACTGAAGAACCTACTATAAGAGCAGATATCAATGCGACAATTGTAACCTTATCAGTAATGTCGATTTCTAGCTTAAATTGCATTTCTTCGTTGTCAATCTTGTGGATAATTCTTGTTAGAATTTTCGGCAATGCCTGAAACATATGCCCGTACATAATCATGTTGCTTTTCTTGTTTTTTATGAAATTTATAGGGTTGATTTTTTCCCGGGCAATTTGTTTAGCAACAGGCTTGACAGATGCGAAAACATCAATTTCAGGATCCAAATTGTGTGCAATAGCTTCAATCATTGACAATCCTCTGGCCATTGTAACAACTTCATTTGGAAGAATTACTCCATAGTCCTGCATAAGGTTAAGCAGTGCCTGAAGCACTCCATCGAAACGATTAAGGGAAACACCGAAATACCTTCCAAACAAATCGTTCAAGTCTCTTCTCAACGTTTTGACATCAACATCATAATCCAATATTTCCATATACATTAACTGATTTATCAATCCGTCAACGTCCTGGTCCACGAATAAAACCATTACTTCGGAAAGGTTTCGTTTGAAATCCGGATCAAAGAATCCCATCATTCCCTCATCAAGATAACATACAACATTATTTTCTAAAATCATTATGTTTCCAGGATGTGGGTCTCCGTGGAAGAAACCGTCAATAAACAGCTGCTGGAGATATGAATCAAGAATAACTTTTGCCAAAAACTTTTTGTCAAATTCATCGTCTGTGCTTGCATAAACGTCATTCAACTTTGTACCGTCAATGAATTCCATTGTCAGGACTTTTGAGGAACAATATTCCGGATAAGTTTCAGGAATGTGAACGTACGGATTATCAACGAAATTCATTTCTATGCGTTGCATATTCATGAATTCATTATTATAATCAATTTCCTTGTGAATGGAACGGTCGAATTCTTCCATAATTCCAGGCAAGTTTATTTTTCTTAAATCGGAGTTCCATTTATCGGCACGATTGGCCACATATTTCATTATCTTCAAATCAAGGTCAATCTTATCAGTAATACCGTCCTTTTGGATTTTAACTGCGACATGTTCGCCTGTGATTAATTTTGCTTCATGAACCTGACCTATTGATGCGGTAGCCAAATGTTCATGATGAAAATCCTCGAATAAATCTTCGATATTGCCATTGAGTTCTCTTTCAACTATTGCTTTGACCTGTTCATATGTTATTGGCGGATTGTCATCCTGCAGGTTAGCCAATTCATCAGCAATTTTATCTCCGACAATATCTGGCCTTGTACTTAAGAGCTGACCCAATTTAATGAAAGTGGTTCCCAATTCCTGAAGCATGAGCCTTAATTTAACGGGAATATCATCATCCAATAAAATACTGGATGACTCATCATCATCGCCTTTGCGAATTTTGCTTTTTGCGCTTTGGCCCAAAATCTTGTCGAAACCGTATTTTTTCATGACTGCTCTGATTTCGCCTAAACGTTCTTTTGTTTGTTTATCCATATTAATCCCTTAATTTACATAATATTCATTAGTGTCTGATGTCAGGAATAATATTCCTTTCAAAATCAAACATATTCCAACGATAATTGCAACATATAACGGTTTTGCAAGTGAAGCTGCGGCAAGATAAATAGACAATATTCCTAAGATTAAAACCAGCACTGACATTAATTTGGATTTTGTATCCGGTCCGAAGAAAATTCCAAAAAAACCAGCAAACATCAATACAAATGCAATCAAATAGAACTGAAATGCAACAATAAAGGACAATGCATCTACACTATATATAAATAAGAATCCAAATAGCATTGCACAAATTCCAAGCAATATATTAAGAATTGAAACATGGGCCATTATGCTCCATATAGAAAATCCGTCAATAATAGAAGCAAATCCGAATGCTATTAAACATATTCCTGCAATCCAGGATACTGCTTCTGCACTATAGAATGGGTAAACTACAAAAATTAAACCCATAATTATAAATAAAATTCCAAGTATTTTTCTATAATCCATGAAATCACCTTCATTTAACATTATGTAAAGGACATTATATAAGATTTAAGTAATGAATCGTAAAAACTATTAATTAACATGTAAATAATATATTTATATAGAATTTTAGGATTGTACACTATATTCAAATAAAAACAATATCAGATTCATGAATATATGTGAAAATACCTGCACAATATATGAAAACCAGTTTAAAAAGAAATGGAAGTAAAACCATTTAAAAATATTATTATGGGTGTGAAAAAATGTCAAAGATGTCAAAGATTGTGGAAACCGCACTGGAAAAAAAGCATCGCGAATATATGGATAATGCCGATAAAGCTCGCGAACATCTACATGAACGTTCTCTTGAAGAGGATGAACCTTATAAAATACCAAAAATGATATACCACACCAAGGTTGAATCAAAAGACATGTTCGAATGTCAGATGCTACTTTTTAATGAGGTTGAAGATTGTGAACGTCTAGTCATATATCTTCATGGAGGAGCATATGTAAACGAAATCAGACGACCACACATTATTTTTTGCGATAAGCTTGCAAAAAAGGTTAATGCATGTGTATTTGCCCCAATCTATCCTCTTGCTCCAAACCATACCTATGAAGAAACCTATGAAATTGTTGAAAAGCTATATATGCATTTGCTTGAAATGAATAAGCCTATCATAATCATGGGAGATTCTGCCGGAGGAGGATTATCTGCAGCATTTGCTGAATACTTGGCAGTTAAGGATTTGCCTCAGCCTGAAAACCTAATTTTAATATCACCATGGGTTGACATAACAATGTCTGGAGATTATGATAAAGTGGAATATGACCCGATGCTTGGAGTAGACGGAGCAAGGGAATTGGGAAAATCCTGGGCAGGAGATCTTGATCCAAAAGACTATAAAGTAAGCCCGCTCTTTGGAGAAGTGGATAAGCTTCCAAAAACAACACTTTTTACAGGAACACATGAAATAATCTATCCAGACATCGTTGAATTCTACAACAAACTAAAAGATAATGGTGTTGATGCAGAACTTAATGTTGGTGAGGAAATGACACACGTTTATCCTGTTTACCCATTGGTTCCCGAATCAAAAGAAGCATTTCAACACATTGTTGAAATAATTTTAGGTTGAATATGTTAACTACACAAAAAATATTTAACCCTCTTTTAATCTTTTTTAAAAATTGAATTTTACGAGTCTGTAAAATTTTACAGACTCAATTAACAGAAAATAAATCTCGTATTACAGTTTTAGCACTTGATTTTGATAAGTATCGGAACTTTTTTATAAGTTTTATACGAAATGTTCGTATTTTTTTTTCAGGCTTTGTAGAAATCCTATTTGATTTTTGCAAAAATTTTTTAAAAATTTATTTTTATTTCTATTTTTACTTATAATCTATTAAAATTGTCTGATTATT
>CACXWH010000082.1 GCA_902771225.1 uncultured Methanobrevibacter sp.
ACAAATATGCAGCAACTGCAAAAAACAAAACACCAACATAAAAGGAATACAAAACATAAGAATAAGAACATGGAAATGTCAAAAATGCAATACCATACACGATAGAGACATAAATGCAAGTATTAATATCTTAAATGAAGGATTAAAAATCGCTGGGACAACGATGCAGTAAAAAATTCCAAGAAAAACATACTATAATTTTTTGGTTTGCGAATCCCCGTCGTCTACACGGCGGGGAGGTTCAAATTGCTTTGAAAATACTATTTAAAAGATTTGAAGAAAATAAAGATACTTTGGTTGTAACTTAAAATCTGATTTCTTGAAATATCCTACATTATTAAACGTTTTGAATTTAATTTGCATCTAAAATTAGGGACTCATTTTTTGGTCGGACATATGTTTCCACCCATTTGTTTATTTTTTTAGTCGGATATATACTTCCACCTAGTTTTGTTCACTATTTTTATTTAATATTAATTATTGTTTAATTAATTTATTATAATGTCCTATTTTTTTATAATTTATTTAATTTTTTATGATTTTGTCTATAAAATATTCATTTTTCCTGGAATTTGTAGATTAATATATAAAAACTTATATTATAATAAACATATTTTTTTAATTTTATCTCATAGTTGTCTAATAAATTTATTAATATGATTAATTATATTCGATTTTTTTTTTAAAAAATTGAAAACTATTAAATATAAGAAAATACATAGAAATTATTGTCGTATCAAAATAATAATTTGATAGTCATAATTGGAGGAATAATTTTGTCATACGTAGATGAAGTAATTGAAACTATTATTGAACAAAACCCTTCCGAACCAGAATTCCATCAAGCTGTACGCGAAGTAATGGAATCCTTAAGGGTAGTAATTGAAGAAAATGAAGAAGAATTTAAGAAAAACGCTCTCCTTGAAAGATTAGCAAATCCAGAAAGACAATTCAAATTCCGTGTACCATGGATAGATGACAACGGACAAGTACAAGTTAACACTGGATACCGTGTTCAATTCAACTCAGCTATTGGACCATACAAAGGAGGATTACGTTTCCACCCTTCAGTAAACTTAGGTATCATCAAATTTTTAGGATTCGAACAAATATTCAAAAACTCATTAACCGGCCTTCCAATTGGTGGAGGAAAAGGAGGATCAGACTTCGATCCAAAAGGAAAATCAGACAGAGAAGTTATGGCATTCTGTCAAAGTTTCATGACTGAATTATGCAAATACATTGGAGCTGACACTGATGTACCTGCAGGAGATATTGGTGTAGGTGGTCGTGAAATCGGATTCTTATTCGGCCAATACAAAAGGATTAAAGGATTATATGAAGGAGTATTAACTGGTAAAGGATTAACCTTCGGAGGATCTCTTGCAAGAACTGAAGCTACCGGATATGGATTATTATACTTCACAAATGCAATGTTAAAAGCAAACGATATTGATATTGCTGGAAAAACCATTGCAGTATCTGGTGCAGGTAACGTTGCAATTTATGCTATCCAAAAAGCTCAGCAATTAGGCGGTAAACCTGTAACCTGTTCCGATTCAACCGGTTGGATTTACGACCCAGAAGGAATCGATGTAGAATTATTAAAAGAAGTAAAAGAAGTAAGACGTGAAAGATTAACTGCATATGCCGAAGCAAGACCATCTGCTGAATACCACGAAGGTAAAGGAGTATGGACTGTTAAATGTGATATCGCATTACCATGTGCAACCCAAAACGAATTACAATTAGAAGATGCAAAAACTTTAGTTGCAAATGGAGTACTCGCTGTTGCTGAAGGAGCAAACATGCCAACCACTATTGAAGCAACCGAATACTTACAAGAAAATGATGTATTATTCGCACCGGGTAAAGCATCAAATGCTGGTGGAGTAGCAACTTCCGCATTAGAAATGTCACAAAACTCACAAAGACTAGCTTGGACATTTGATGAAGTTGATGCAAAACTCCAACAGATCATGGAAAACATCTTTGCTGATGCTGCAGATGCTGCTGATGAATATGGTTTAGGCAAAAACTATGTTGCGGGAGCAAACATTGCAGGATTCAAGAAAGTTGTTGACGCAATGAACGCACAAGGAATCGTTTAGATTTCCTTTTCTTTTTTCTTTTTTTAAGAGTTTTTATCTCTTATTTATTTTTATTAATTTTTAAATTTTTGCAATATATTCTTTGTTGGAATAACTTTGATTTTTATTCTAATATAGAATACTTATTTCATTGATGAATAACTTTATTTTGTTGTGGCATTTTTTTGTTATTAATGGCTGTACAACCCTATAATTTACTTTTTTTGCTTTTTAACCGCTTATTTTTCTGATTAACTAAGTGATTTTTTATAATCTTTTTTTCAATCGGTATTGTCGATTAACCCTTTCACTTATTGGCGGATTATCGCTAATCGATAACTTCGTTTATTGAATTTTTTCTGTGATGGCGATTTGCTTTGTGTGTAGTAATGATTTTTTTGTATACTTAATTTATTTTCTAATAGAAAAACTGTATTTTACCTTATTTATAAAATTATACGAATAAAATATATTTTCTTAAAAAATAATTACTTGTTCAATTATTGGTGGGCCATGTATTTATAGTATGAGGTTAATATATAACTGTATATTATATTGCTTTAAGTAAAGCATGTTTTTGTGAACTTAAAGTATTAAATTATTATAATGTTTTTAGTAATGGCAGTATAGTATAAAAAAATATGATATTTGTTATGGGAGGGAATTCGCATATGAAAACTAAATATTTACTAATTATTAGTATATTTGTAATTTTAATGTCGATGACTGGAATATCGGCAAGTGAAAATGTAAATCAGACAGACAGTTTAGGATTATCTGTAGAGAATAATTTTGAAATTGAAGAAGATGAAAGAGAAATAATCAGGCAAAAACCTGATGAAGTTGAATTAAAAGAAAATGAAAATGGGTCAATTGATTCCAATATTTTGGCAATATCAAATGAAGATGAAATACTGGGAAAGGATATTTATGTTAAAGGCGATACATTCGAAAGTATTTCAAATGCAATTGCTGGTGCAGAATCTGGAGATATTATTTATCTGAGTGGAACATATCAAAACAATTGGAAGAAGCATATTGAAATTAATAAAGATATTTCTATCATTGGAATAAACGATGCTATTTTGGATGCACAAGGTCATTCCAGAATATTTTATGTTAATTCCGGTAAAATAAACATACAAAATATTGTTTTTAAAAATGGTAACGCCGATTACGGTGGTGCTATTTATTTTGAAAACCATATTTCCAATTCTAATATTAATGCTAGTTTCATTAACAACAAAGCAAAATATGATGGTGGAGCAAACTACTTCTATAAGGGTGTTTCAACTTCAATTGTTACGGGAACATATACCAACAACAAAGCAGAGAACAATGGTGGTGCAAACTACTTTCGTGGAGATAGGCATCTAGTTGTTGTTCCACCTGTTTTTTTCCCTGCTGTTTTAGATTCAAATGTTATGGGAACATATACTAACAACAAAGCAGATAACAAAGGTGGCGCAATATTTATTGGGGATAATTCTACTAATTGTGAATTTAATGGTTACTTTAAAGATAATGTGGCAGATAGTGGTAGTGCAATATTCTATTCTTCTCTGGTTCAAAAATCTGATTTTAATGGAGAGTTCATCGGTAATTCAGCAAATAATGTGGGCACATTATATTTTGACTTTGAGGTTGAAAATTGTAATTTCAACAGTTTATTTGCAAACAATAAGGCACAAAAGGGGGGTGCAGCATACTTTGGATTTTCTACTAAAACCAGTAATTTCAATGGTGATTTTAAAAACAATTCGGCTACGTCCCAGGGCGGAGCAATTTTTATTGAAAGGGGTGCAGAAAATTGTAATTTCACAGGTAACTTTACAGATAACTTTGCTGGTACTACGGGTGGTGCGATAAATATTGCTGGAGGAATTTCATACTGTAATTTTGATGCCAATTTCATAAACAACAATGCAACAGCCATGGGCGGTGCAGTTTTAGTCACAGGTGAGATTTCCAATGCTAATTTTAAAGGAAGATTCATAAACAATTCAGCAAATAAGGGTGCCGCCATTTCTCTGGGAGCAATTTATACATCAGTGGGGACCATCGGCACTAATTTTTCAGCTGTTTTTATAAATAATTCTGCTACAGGGGATTCAAATCAGGGAATAATTAGGATTGCGGTTTGTAGTGATGCCAATATAGTTGAAGGATCTCTCTTTATCAATAACACTGCCGAATCATTAATATACATGGAACAAATATACGATATTGGAACTAGGACTAGAATCAATAACAATATCTTTATTGAAAATAATTGCAACTACATTATTAGGTCAGTTGGAGGTTCATTAAATGTTGACTATAACTGGTTAGGTCATACCAAGGATAATTATACCAATAAATATACTAAATTTGTGAATCCTGATGGGGGCACGTTTTATTATTCTGGCTGGTTATTTTTAAATGCCACGGCTAATCCAACAAATCCTGCTGTTGGAGCTTCATCAACAATTAGATTTAAATTATCTTATTACGATAGTGATAGGCGGAGTATCATTTTCAACTATGATAATAAAAATTTACCTAGCACTGATTTGACATTAACGTCTACCAAAGGCAATCTTAATCAAAGGGTTGCTGATTTGGATGAAAGTTTCTCATATTCCCCAACTAGTTCTGGTGAGGGAAGTGTAACTGCAGGTATTGGTGATGTTAAATCTACAATTAAACTAAATAACACTAAAGGAACGATTGGTTTGACTGTAGAAGCTGAGGGTGTAGCTTATCCTAATTTTCCGCTCCTTTTCTTAAGCTATAATGAGCTTGCAACAGGCAGTGTAAATATCCAGTTTACGGGCAATAAGTATAATCTTACTTATACAAATTTGCCTATTGGGAAAATATATGATTTTAAAGGGGTTCTGCCGGACTATTATAAGATTAAGGTTTCCTATAGTGGAGATGATAATTTCCTAAGTATGGATGCATATGCTTATTTGGAGGTAAGAAAAGGTGATTCGACGATGACCATATTTAGTTATGATTGCTATATTAATGATACGGGCGCTCCATTATTTTATGTAATTTTGCCGAGAGATGCTAATGGTTATTTGACAATTGGGAATCGACCACAGGTCAATGTGACTGAAATCGGTGAAAAGGAAAAACGAGGTTTAGTTATTAAGTTAACTAATGATGGCAGTTGGTCTCCGGGCCAGCATAATGTTACATTTTTTTATTCCGGGGATGATATGTTTAAACCTTCCTCTACTAATGCATCCTGCAATATTTTTAAAATTCCAACAGAAATAATTGCTGAGAAATCAATTGATTTATTTGTAGATAATGAATCCAAAATCAATTATATTTTAAAACCTGATGGAGCTACAGGAGAAATAAAATTTATAAGTGATAATCCTGATGTTGTATATGTAAATACTACAACAGGTGTTATTAAAGCTCTTAATGAGGGAAATGCCAATATTAAAATTCAATTTACAGGAGGAGATTATGATGATTCAAATGCCACAGTTACCGTAACTGTAAGCAGAATATCCACAGAAATTACACTTGCCAATTCTTCTTTTGCTTTAAAAGTTGATGATGTGGTTGATTCCGGTGCTGGTTTGTCTCCTTCCGGCGCGGGTAATTTGACTTACACATCTAGTGATGAGGGTGTTGTTAAAGTCGTTGATGGTAAGCTTGTTGCTGTTGGTGAAGGCAGTGCGGTTGTTAATGTTTCTTTTGCGGGGGATTATAAGTATCTTCCTGCTCAAAATAAGACTATTTCAGTTTCCGTTTCTTTGATTAATGCTAGTGTGACTGCAGATGACTTGAAAATATATGTTGGTGGTGTTGCTGCGATTAATCCGGTTACTTTGCCTGGTGGTTTGGATGTGCTTTATACTATTGCAGATAAAAATATTGCCGATGTTGACCCAAGCGGTAATGTTGTAGGTATTAATGAAGGCACTACATCCATTACCATTACAATAAATGGTAAAGGCAAATATTTTGAAAATTCAACAATGATTGAAGTAACTGTAAGTAAAATACCTAGTGAAATTATTCTTTCAAATGATAATGTTAGTTTAAAGGTTGATGATGTGGTTGATTCTGGTGCTAGTTTGTCTCCTTCCGGTGCGGGTAATTTGACTTACGCGTCTAGTGATGAGGGTGTTGTTAAAGTCGTTGATGGTAAGCTTGTTGCTGTTGGTGTGGGCAGTGCGGTTGTTAATGTTTCTTTTGCAGGGGATTATAAGTATCTTCCTGCTCAAAATAAAACTATTTCAGTTTCCGTTTCTTTGATTAATGCTAGTGTGAGTGCAGATGACTTGAAAATATATGTTGATGGTGTTTCTGAGATTAATCCGGTTACTTCACCGGGTGGTTTGGATCTTCTTTATAGTATTGCAGATAAAAATATTGCTGATGTTGATGCTAGCGGTAAGGTTATAGGTATTAAAGAAGGCACTACATCCATTACCATTACAATAAATGGTAAAGGCAAATATTTTGAAAATTCAACAAGGATTATGGTAACTGTAAGTAAAATACCTACTGTAATTAATGTGGAAAACAAAAGCGTAAATCTATTTGTTGAAGATTCTCTTAATACTGGCGCTGCATTAAATCCTCAAGAAGCCGGCAATTTAACTTATACTTCAAGTGATGAAAATGTTGCTATCGTTAAGGATGGTAAAATCATAGCTCTCAAAGAAGGTGAAGCGATAATAACTGTTAGCTTTGCAGGAAACAATAAGTACGCTGGTGCTGAGAATAAGACAATTAATGTCACTGTTAAATTAAAAAACACCAGTGTTAGCGTTAATAATGAAACTCTGGAGTTATTTGTCGGTGATAATTTCACTATTGTCGCAACTACTGTCCCTCAAGGTTTGAAAGTCAAATTTGATACTGGT
>CACXWH010000083.1 GCA_902771225.1 uncultured Methanobrevibacter sp.
GGTAATTTTATCTTAAAAAATTAAAGTAAAAGAAATTTAAATTAATGAACCTGCATCCCATCCTGACAGAAAATAAAAAATCAAAAAATCAATTAATTTATTAACGGACAAAGCCTTAATGGGTAAATATATATTTATAAATGTATATATATTAGATTACAATGAATGATGGTATACTTAATCGGTTGAAAAAAATCAGTTTAGGTAATTGGATTTTAATAGGAATGATTTTAGGAGTAATCGTAGGTTTATTTCTAAATTTATTTGTTGAAAACAATTTTATTGAAGATGTTATTCTTATGGATAATGTTTTCTATTTGGGAGGCAATATTTTTATCAGATTGATGAAAATGCTTGTTGTTCCACTTGTTTTTTGTTCTTTAGTTGTTGGTGTGTCTTCAATTTCTGATATTCATAAAATTTTTACCGTTGGTGGAAGAATTATTATTCTCTATCTTGCTACGTCCCTTATTGGAATATTCATCGCATTCGCTTTAAGTTCAGTTATTAAACCGGGTGTTGGCATAAACATCGCAGCAATCAGTCAAACATCAAATGTGACCCTTAATCAAACAATGACTGATTTGGTTTTAAATATTATTCCGGAAAATCCTTTAAATGCTTTAGCCAGTAGTGAAATTTTACCGGTCATCATATTGGGAGTGATAATGGGTTTTATTTTAGTTAAATTAGGTCATCAAACTCCAACCCTCAATAATCTTTTTAAAGAATTAAACAAAATTATGATAGTGATGACGGGTATTGTCCTTAAATTTGCTCCTTTTGGCGTATTCTGTTTGATGGCCAGAACTTTTGGAACTTTAGGATTTGAAAGTATATTCACTTTAGCCAAATTCATTTGCTGTGTATTATTGGGCCTGATAATTCAGTTATTTGTAGTTTATCCTTTTATACTTGTTATTTTTACAAGAGTGAATCCTTTGAGGTTTTATAGGAAGTTCATGTCTGTGATGTTTTTTGCATTTTCAACCTTATCATCAAATGCAACGATTCCATTAAATATGAATAAATTGGAAGATATTGGTGTTTCCCGTCTTGTTTCATCATTTACAGTTCCTTTAGGAGCTACAATTAACAAAAATGGAACTATTATCATGCAAAGTGTGGCGGTGATATTTGCGGCTCAATGTTGTGGAATGGATTTAGGTACTTCAGCTCTTATAACAATAATTTTCACATTGATAATAGCTTCAACCAGTACCCCGTCTGTTCCATTTTCAGGTCTTGCCACTTTAACTTTGGTATTCACCTCAGTTGGTCTTCCGGTTGAAATAATTGGATTGCTTGTAGGTATAGACCATATTCTCGACTCATTTAGAACTGCAGTCAATGTTGCTGGTGATGCCATTTGCACAATAATCGTTGCGTTTAAAAATAAATCATTTGATGCAGATGTTTTTAACAATAAAAAAGAACCTGATAAATCACTTCAAGATATGGAATAAAAAAAGTTATTATATTTGATTGAAATGTTTAATTATTTAAGAAAAATAAGTTTGGGAAATTGGATTATAATAGCCATGGTTTTAGGAACATTAACAGGTTTGTTCCTAAACTTTTATGTTGATGATCCTTTCATTGAAAATTTTATCTTAATGGATAATGTTTTTTATTTAGGTGGGGATTTATTCATTAGATTAATGAAAATGCTTATTGTTCCACTTGTTTTCTGTTCAATAGTCATGAGTATTGCTTCAATCTCAGATATTCGAAAGCTTGGAACAATAGGATTAAGGTCCATACTATTTTTCATATTGATAAACATCCTTTCAATAGTCCTTGCTTTAATTATAGGAACAATTATCAAACCTGGTGTGGGTTTAAATATACCTGCATCCGACACATTGTCAAATTCAACGTCTTCCATGGCATTAACTGATACGATTTTAAATATTTTTCCTGAAAATCCAGTACATGCATTGATTAATGGGGAAATGTTGCCTATTATCCTTTTTGGAGTACTGATCGGTTATATTTTAGTCAAATTAAGAGGTGAAACATCAACAGTCTATAACCTTTTTGATGAATTAAACCATCTTATGATGAAACTGATAAATATCGTCATGAAAATCGCTCCAATTGGAATATTCTGTATGATGGCAAGAACTTTTGGAACAATCGGATTTGAAAGTATTTTACCATTAACTAAATTTATCGGATGTATAGTACTTGTTATAGCCATTCAGATATTTGTGGTTTATCCGATTATTTTTGTAATTTTTACAAGGTCCAATCCTTTAAAATTTTATAGAAAATTTGCATCGGCAATGTTTTTTGCATTCTCATCAGCATCTTCAAGTGCACCAATTCCATTATCTATAGAAAAATTAGATGAAATGGGTGTTTTTCATGAAATTTCATTATTTACAATTCCTTTAGGTAATTCACTTAATAAGAGCGGATCTGCAGTTTTCTTTAGTATTGGTTTTTTGTTTGTAGCTCAGGCTTATGGAATTGATTTTGGCACAACTGCTATTTTAACAGTAATCATTACTATTTTAATGGCTACAATCAGTTCCCCGGCAGTTCCTATGGCAAGTGTCTTTACTTTATCCATGATACTTTCTATAATAGGTTTACCTATTGCCCTAATTGATTTGATAACTGGTATATATAATGTAATTGGTATGTTTAACGCTCTCAGTAATATTACAAGCAATGGTATTTGCACATCCGTTGTTGCATATCAGTATAACTCTTTTGATATGGATACATTTAATGAAAAAAAGAAACCTGACAATTAATGTAGATAATTTTAAACAAATGGTATAATATAATTATTAAAATGGTATAATATAATTATTTTCGTAAAGGAGATAAATTAGAAATAGATTGTGTATTGCTACTAAATGATGGACGTTATGGATTAATAGAAATTAAATTAGGAAAGAAAGAAATAAAAAAAGGATCAAAAAATCTTCATAAAGCAAAAGACATAATACTTGAAAACATTTCTAAAAATAATACAAAAGTGCCTGAACCAAGCTTTCTTTCAATTTTAACCGGTGGCGAAGTTGCATGTACAAAGTATGATGATATAAAAATAATTCCTATAGGATGCTTACGATAGATATGAATATATTATTACAAAACAAGAAAAACAAGAACGTGCATTATAAAAAACAAACAAATACAACAAAACTAAACATCAACCAACTGTCAGAAGGAAAAATTGAATTTCAACCACTAAAAAATAAAAACAAGAAAGGCTGAAAAGAAAGTAAAGAAAAAACCGAAATCCCAAATAAAAATAAGTAAGACTACTTGAAATCCAACTAAAATTATACTTTAAAACACTTGTTTGTTCTGAAAAATCTTTCACCCTATTTTTTTATTATTTGATGGATATCAATTAGTTTAAATAAAACTTTTTTTTACCATCAGGACGATTTATTAAAATTAGCCATCATATTTTAACATGTTTTTATATTAACTATTAAAATTATTAATTATTATTTCATTTTAAGTGATGGTAATTTTAACTTAAAAAATTAAAGTAAAAGAAATTTAATTTAAAATTTCTTTCATATGTGCAACACGTTTTTCAACCAACGCCTTGGTTCCCACATCGCTTCTGTGATAAACATTACCTTTAACATATTCACATGCTTTTTCAGCAATCTCTTCTGCTTCGGTAATTGTTTCACCTCCGGCAACGATACCTAAAGCTCTTGAACCGGACAGGTGGATTCCATCATCTTCAAGACCGACCGCTGCATAAAATACTTTTGCACCCATGTCCTCAATGGATTTCTCATCCACTTCAATAATTTCGCCGGCATGTTCGGTTTCAGGATATCCGTCAGGTACAATGTATTTGCATACGCTTGCTTTTGGCTCGAATTCCACCTCATCTAAAGTTCCGTCAACTATTGCTTGACAAACATCAATCAATGGTGTTTTGAGTAAAGGCAATACATTCATTGCTTCAGGATCACCAAATCTTGCATTGTATTCAATCACGCGAGGTCCGTCTGCAGTCAACATAAACTGGCCGTATAAAATACCTTTATATGGTTCGGCTTCTTTTGCAATAGCTTTAATTGTATCTTCCATTATTTTAACTGCTTTATCATAATCTTCTTGTGATAAAAATGGTAATAATCCATTAGCGTCAGAGTATGAACCCATTCCACCGGTAATTGCACCAACATCTCCTTCAAATGCATGAGGATGGTCTTGAGCTGCCGGCATTGGAGCAATGTGTTCACCATCACAAAATGCTTGAATAGTGAATTCTTCACCAATTGCTCTTTCTTCAATAATTACTTGTGCAAATCCACCCATTTCATTTTCAATAACTTCTTTTGAATATTCTTTTGCTTCCTCATTATCTTTAAGATGGTCACCAACAATTTTAACTCCTTTTCCACCGGTTAATCCTACCGGTTTAACTACAACGTCCTGGTCAAAATCATCTAGAAATGCACTTAAATCTTTGTAATTATCAAATACTCTGTAAATTAATGATCCTTCAATATCGTAATCTTCAAATAGTTTTCTCATAAATGACTTATCGGTTTCTATTCTTGCTGCGCTTTTAGATGGCCCGACACATTTTATTCCATTTTTTTCAAGTTCATCAACAATTCCTTTTTCAAGAGGTGCTTCAGGACCAATAAATGCAATGTCAATATTGTTTTGTTTAGCAAATTCAGCTACTTTTTCGATTTCTCCTTCATTTCCCTGTTTAAACTCTGCAATTTTACTCATTCCAGGATTTACTTTACTCATATAACAGTATAGCTCAACATCATCTTTTAAACCATCAGCTATCGCATGTTCACGAGCGCCGGTTCCAACAACTAAGACTTTCATAATAAGATTCTCCTTATTGTAAATTATATTTTTAAAAATATTTAAATACTAACACTTGCATATACAAGTGTATGATTGCATATGCAAGAGAGGTATAACATGGAAAAAAATTCAAATATAGAAATGATTACTGGAGATCCTAAAAAAGCAATAAACAAACTATCAATCCCAATTATTGCCAGTATGTTTTTAATTTTCGCAAATAATATAATAGACAGTATATGGGTTGCAGGACTAGGAGCTGAGCCTTTAGCCGCACTAGGATACATTACGCCACTGTTCATGATACTTGTCGGATTTGGAAACGGAATAGGAGCCGGTGGAAATTCATTAATTTCACGCTATATTGGAGCCGAAGATAGAGTTTCAGCAAATAATGCAGCAATACACAATCTTATATTAAGTGTAATAGTATCTGCTGTGATTTCAATTGTATTCCTATTGTCTATGAAAACACTGCTTAATATGATGGGCGCAAGCAGTGTAATAAACTATGCAATGGAATATGGTTTCATTATATTTTCATGGACCTTTGCACTGTTAATGCCCCCTATAGTGGGAGGAGCATTCAGAGCTGAAGGAGATATTAAAAGAGCAACAATACCGATAGCGCTAGCAGCTATTATTAATATGATTTTAGACCCAATATTTATTTACATTTTAAACATGGGAATAGCCGGTGCTGCATGGGCAACAGCTCTCGGACCATTTATCAGTCTACTTTTAATGTTTTACTGGATATTTATAAAAAAAGACACCTATTTATCATACAGTTTAAATGATTTTACCAATGACATGGGAATGTATAAGGATATTTTGGTTGTAGGTATTCCTGCCAGTTTGGAGCAGTTAGTATTATCCGTTTTAACAATTTTCGTTAATTACATGCTTACAATAGTATCCGGACCGGTAGCAGTAGCGGTATATACTGCAGGATGGAGAATTATTAACATAGGAATGCTTCCGGCAATAGGTGTTGGAACAGCAGCAATTTCCGTTGCAGGAGTAGCTTTTGGTGCTAAAAAATATGAAAATCTAAGAATTACTGCACGTTATGCCGTAAAAGTTGCATTAATAGCATCAGTTATTGTCTGCATAATATTGAATGTCTTTTCAAATCAGATTGCATTTATATTTTCATACTCAGAAAACAGTGCACAACTCGAACCGTTAATAGCCAGTTTCTTACAGATAATGTGTTTATTTATTTTATATGTTCCATTCGGAGCCAGTGCAGGAAACGTATTTCAGGGTGTTGGAAAAGGAACAATATCCTTTATTTTAACCACATTCAGAGAATTTATTCTTGTATTGATATTTGCTTATCTTTTAGGATTTGTCTTTAATATGGGTGAGTTTGGAATATACTGCGGAATGCTTTTAGGCGGAGGAATAGGATCTCTAATATGTTATGCTTGTATTGAATACTATATTTCCAGACTGATTAAACTGAGGGATTCAAATGGAATTTAATCAAGAAATGCCCACAACTCCATTTATTTCATTAATATATAGAAATCATGCCAAATACTTAAATAAAAAGGTTCGCGATGTTAATTTAACATACGGTCTTTATCCATTTTTAATTGAAATCTATAATCATGATGGCATCAGTCAGGAGGATTTAGCCAAAGTGCTGTATTTGAATGAAAGTACAGTAACCAGAAATTTAAATAAGCTCGAAAAAAAGGGTTTCGTTAAAAAAACCCCTGAAAAAAGAAAAAAAATCATAACACTAACTGATGAAGGTGCAGAAATTGCCAAAAAAGTTATGAATTATGATGAAAAATGGGATGAAATCATTAAAAAAGATTTAACCAAAGAAGAATATATTAATTTTAAAAAAACATTGATAAAAATTAGTGAGGGTCTTGTATGAACAGTTTTAAAAAGTTATGAATGACAACCTCTGATGATTTGAAATATGAATGCATCAAATTATTTTTCTTTCGAATGGTGGATCATGATTTTAGAGAATTGAAAAAATTTTGAAAAAGAATAAGATTTCAAATTTATATCGGTCGGTAAAAATAAATATTACAAAAAAAGAAATTTTAGACGAGTTATAAACTCATCTACATTTTTTCAGGAGCAGGCACTCCTAAAATATCTAAAGCATTTT
>CACXWH010000084.1 GCA_902771225.1 uncultured Methanobrevibacter sp.
ACAAGCATTAAAAATTCTAATTTTACTAATCTGGCTGCAGATATATCCTGCGGTGCGGTAGCACTTAAAAGATGTGCAGAAAGCGAATTTGAAAACTGTTTGTTTGTAAATACTACTGCTTTAAAAAATGGTGGGGCTCTATTCATGGACATTGCCGCTTATGAGGTTTATGGCAATGTGTCTGTTAAAAATTCCAAATTCATTAATTGTAAGGGTGATTTTGGTGGAGCTGTTGTACAATTGGGTGGTAATTTAAGTATTATGGGTTCTGATTTTATTGATAATTCGGCTATTTATGGTGGTGGAGCAGTATATGTTTCATATACTAATTTCAAATTAATCAATTCCAAAATAATGTCAAATACTTTGCTTGATGATGACTTTGATGGGGGAGGCCTGTATTGTGATTACAGCAATGTTACAATAACCAATTTAACTTTTGAAAATAATGTTAAAAATGCAATTTATTCATATGATTCAAATTTATCTGTTGAAAATACAAATTTTAGTGAGAATACACAGGCCATTCATGGGGTTTTCACTTCATCCAAGTTGACAAACAATAACTATGGAAATGATACTTTATTTTTAAATGATACTGATTATCCGTTTGTCATTGAAGAAGCTTGTGCTAAAATTGAACTTATTAATAATGATATTAATGTAACTAGTCTGCCGGTACGTTTTGATTCACGTGACTGGGGATGGGTCAGCTCTGTAAAAGATCAGGGTACAATGGGTGCCTGTTGGACTTTTGGAGCATGTGGGGCACTGGAGTCTGCATTATTAAAAGCAACTGGAGTTGAATATAACTTTTCAGAAAAAAATGTGCAGGATAATATTTTAAGATACGCGAAATATGGTATGAAATCAGTGGGTGAAGGATCATCATCACATATGGAAGCTGTTGAATACATGATAAGCTGGTTTGGAGTATTGCCAAGTGAATATGATATTTATGATGAACTGGGCAAATTATCTCCATTAATTTCAACAGAACAAAATTTCCATGTACAGGACATAATGTTTGTGGGACGTAAAAATGCAACGGATAATGATGCGATTAAAAGAGCAATAATGAAATGCGGATCTTTAACATTTGAATATTATTCAGCAATTACTGAACCATATTATAATGAGAAAACTTATTCAATTTATCAAAATTTCACTAAAAACGGAACTCACGCTGTTTCTGTTGTCGGCTGGGATGATAATTTCAGCAAAAAAAATTTCCTAATCACTCCACCTGGAGACGGAGCATTCATTTTAAAAAATAGTCACGGTGTTGAGTCTGATGATAAAGGATTTTTATATATCTCCTATTATGACACAAGTATTTTAGCTCAAAATCCATTAACAGGATATTTGATAGAAAATCTGGAAGATTATACTAAAATCTATCAAAGAGACATATCTGGAAATTTAGATGAGGATACTAATCACACGACCTATAAGATTAATTACGTTTCAACAGGAAATGATTTAATCAGCGGAATCGGAAGTTATTTTAATGAAAGTGAAAAGTATCTCATTGAAATATATGTTAATGGTGAGTTAAAACATACTGAAAATGGAACAGCTCCATTTTATGGTTATCATACGGTAAGATTAACCTCAGAAATTCCAGTTAAGGAAAATGATAACTTCACAGTAATCATGAAAAAGGATTTTGTTCCAATTCTTGAAGATTCAAGAATGCACTATGAAAAAAATACTGTTTTTATTCAGTGTAATGGTACCTGGGCAGATTTGGCATTAGAATCTAAAACTGCTACTTTAAAAGTTTATACTAAGAATTTAGCTATTTATACTGAAGATTTGGTTAAAATCTATAAGAATGCTTCCAAGTTTGAAGCTAATGTCGGTGCTGCTAATGAAAATGTGACTTTTGAAATTAATGGTGTTAACTATACTCGTGTAAGTGATGAAAATGGAACTGCTAAACTGGCTATTAACTTATATCCAGGTAACTACACAATAAAAACAACATTCAACG
Organism: uncultured Methanobrevibacter sp.; assembly: GCA_902771225.1. Taxonomy (GTDB): domain Archaea; phylum Methanobacteriota; class Methanobacteria; order Methanobacteriales; family Methanobacteriaceae; genus Methanocatella. Next base: position 1,997 of record CACXWH010000084.1, read on the forward strand.
ACACATCAGTTGAAAATAATATTACTGTTTTGCCTACATTAATAGCTGACAACTTAGTAAAATACTATAGAAACGCTTCACAATTCTATATTTATTTGATTGATGGTGAAGGTAATTCTGTAGTGGGCGTTAACATTACAATGAATATTAATGGAGTATTCTACAACCGTACAACTAATGAAAACGGTAGTGCCCGATTAAACATTAATTTAATCCCTGGTGAGTATATATTGACAGCCACTGATCCTTTAACCTGCCTTAAGATGTCATATAATATCACAGTACTTCCTGTTTTAACAGCCGATGATATTCATATGGTCTATAAAGACGGCACTGCATTTAAAGCAAAATTAGTTGATGGTATGGGTAATGCACTAGCTAATATTGGAATAATATTCAATATTAATGGTGTATTCTACACTAAATACACTAATTCATCTGGAGTGGCTTGTTTAAACATTAATTTGATCGCAGGGGAATATATAATTACTTCACAGTATGAAAGTGCCCAAATTTCAAATAAAATAACTATTTCAAGTTAAAGATTAATTTCTTTAACTTCTATTTTTCTTTTAAAAAATAAGTAATGGAAAAGCTAGAAAGCTCCTCCACCACCTCCACCGGATCCGCCTCCTATATCGCCAAAGTCGCCTATATCAGATGATGATGGGTTTGCTGCGGATACTCCTGTGTTGAATGCACTGTTAAGCATTATTAAACCTGAGTATGAATGGAAGAGATATAAATCACTATAGTAATAGTCACCTTCATATACATCAGGTTTATAGAGTTTCATGGATTCGTAAACCTCGTCAGCTACTCCAAGAGCCGTTCCATAAACAAGGTACTTATTCCAGATAACTATTGATTCTGGAGGGTGTTCTTTTATTAAACTGTTGTCTTTTAAAAACTTCTTAAAGTTCATCCATTTGAGATAGTAGACACGACCTTCAGGAGTCCAGTGACCAAAAATATCTTCAGGAATAAATGCAATAGCTATTGAAACTATGGCCAGAAATATTGCTGCGATAAGAGAATGCATTGCTAAGGGATGGTCTGAAAAAGCAGACAGTAAGAATGATATTGCTGCAAAGACCAAACCCACCTTACTAAATACGGAAGAAATTCTTGTTCCAGTATTTTTAAAGTATGATGATACTTTATCTTTACCTATACAATCATCTTTAACAATATCTTTCCATTCATCGAATTTTTCGACGAATAATTTTCCATTATATTCATTATTTAGTTTTGAAGATAATTGGGATACATTAAGTTTATTGTCATATGCAAATGTATTCAATAGGTCAAATATCTTTTTTTCATCAACAGATAATTCAGAATATTTGCTTTCGTCAAATTCCAAAATTAAATCTGAAGTAAGTTCTCCCTCTTCAACGATTATTTTGAAAATTTTACGGTCGATTAAATCCATGATTGTAGCTTCAAAACCTTTCATATCAGGTTCTCCAATATCGCTTCGATTAAGAAGCGCATTAACAACAGCTGGCGAATCATCTGTCGGCAGTTCTCTTTCATAAATTCCATTATAGTCTACTTTTGGTTCTCTTCCGTATTTTAAGTAAACAAGAACTAATGAAAACGGAGATATTATACAAATTAGAGTTATTAAGTTAAATAAATTTCCCCAAAAACCAACTGAACTTTTATAGTCTGCTTGTTTTTGCATTATTTTTTCTTTTCCAGCAGTATCAACATGTTTTGCATTTGATGCATTTGTAAAGTCATCTAAAGGCATTAATACTTGCAATTCGTAAAATTCACCTTTTGGAATATTTTTTGTTACAATATTTATTGTATTTCCATTAATGGAATCGCTTAGATTAAAATATTCCGGATTTAAATAATAAACAATATCTTTATTTCCAGGTAAATGGATATTTGCTGTTAATTTTTCAATGTTGGTATCCCATTCTTTACCCCATAACTGGTATTGAAGTGATCCGACATCATTAAATAATGTAACAACATTTTTCATATCATAAGAATAAGTAATCTTCACCTTCTGGTCATGAATCTTTTGGGTATGCGCTTCATCAGCCCATAAATAAACTTTGACATGTTTTTTTCCATTTTCATCCGATAGCTCATAGTTTCCATAAGCACCGTCAATGCTGACATTCAGATTTTCGACACTCTGTCCTTCCTTTAGGGGAATATCTCGATAAATTCCATTAAATGTGCCTTTAAAAGAATAAGTATAACTTTCATTTACATGAAGTAATCCGTCTTCATGGACAGTTAAATCAATTAAAGCATCAATGATGCTGTAATCTTTATCTTCTGCATATGTGGTGTTAACTGCAGATAATAATACTAATGACAATATTATTATCCCAGCTATTTTTTTATAATTCATGGATTCACCGCTTAAAATTCGACTTGTGGAACTTCACGGGATGCTTCATCAGCTTCGAAGAATGATTCTTCTTTAAAACCAAACATTTTTGCAAGAAGGTTTGATGGGAATTTTTGACATGCATTATTATACATTAAAACGGTATCATTATAAAATTGTCTAGCATAAGAAATTTTATCTTCAGTATCGCTTAATTGTTCTTGTAATTGTTGGAAATTAGTATTGGCCTTTAAATCAGGATAATTTTCAGCAACTGCAAATAATGTTTTTAATGCACTGGTTAATTGATTATTAGCTTCGCTGGTTTCTTTAATATTTGATGCATTCATAACATTGCTACGGGCAGCTGTAACTTCTTCCAAAACACCTTTTTCATGAGCAGCATAACCTTTTACGGTTTCCACTAAATTAGGTATTAAATCGTTTCTTCTTTTAAGTTGAACATCTATTTGTGAATAACTGTTTTTCACACGATTTTTTAAACTAACTAAGTTGTTATACATATGTATGATTGTAGCAATAAGAAATACTATAATTACAATTACTACAACATAAAGAATTAAACTCATTATTATCACCTTATTATTATTATTTATTGTAGATATTACTAAAAATATTTTTGTTTAAGTATATGGTGGAAAAATCAAGTTTATTTTTTTTTATTTTTCAGATTTTTGTCTAAAAGCTTATTTTAAACAATACATTTATATACTTTAATTATTAGATATTATTATATCATATTGTATAATTAATATGTGTGCAAGTATTTTTTTATAGCTAGTTGTGCCGAGATAGTCTAGCCTGGTAAGGCGCGAGACTGGAAATCTCGTGGGCGTTTTGCCCTCCTGGGTTCAAATCCCAGTCTCGGCGCTTATTAGTTTTTAACACTATTTTTTAATTTATTTAAGATATTGTTAAACTGATATTTTTTTGCACTCTTAGTTAATATTTAACTAAGTTTATAATTGTTGAAAGAACTGTGTTTTGAAAAATTCAAAACATTCGAATCTATTATTTTCCGTCTCGTAGGTTCGCTCTATAAATGGAGGTTATTTAATGGAAGACGATTTTAAGCACTTAGTGCGTATTTCTAGAAAGGATGTAGATGGTAATAAGACCATCGAGCACGCTTTAACTGATATTAAAGGTGTAGGATTATCTTTATCTAAAACTATGTGCCGTGTTTTAGACTTAGATTTGAACTCTAAAATCGGATACGTTGCTGATGAAGATGTTGCAAAAATTGAAGAGATTGTAGAAAACCCTAAAAAATTTGGTATTCCGTCATGGATGTTAAACCGTAGGGAAGACTATGAAACTGGTGATGACATTCACTTAATTGAATCTGACCTTGACATGATTTTAAGGGATGATTTAAACAGAATGAAAAAGACCAGAAGTTATAAAGGAAGAAGACATGAAGTTGGTTTACCTGTAAGAGGTCAAAGAACTAAATCTACTTTCAGAAAAAGTGCTTCAGTTGGTGTAAGACGTTCATAAGCATAAAACGCTATTTTTAATATAATTATTTTATTTAGATAAGGAGATGTTTTAATGGGTCAACCAAGAAAATCAAGGAAAAAGTATAATACGCCACCACATCCTTGGAACGCAGAAAGAATTAAAGATGAAAATAAATTAATGACTAAATACGGCTTAAAAAACAAAAAAGAAATTTGGAAAGCTGATACATTAGTTAGAAGATATCGTAGGGAAGCAAGGTATTTACTTGGTTTTTCAAGCGATCAGATGCAGGAAGAAAAATTAGAATTATTAGGACACTTAGCTAGAACCGGTGTTTTGCCTGAAAACGCTGCTATTGAAGATATCTTAGGTTTAACTGTTGAAGATATCTTAAGAAGAAGATTACAAACTATTGTATACAGAAAAGGTTTAGCTCGTACTCCTAAAGAAGCTAGAATGTTTGTTGTACATGGACACATAGCTTTAGATGGTAAAAAAATCAATTCACCAAGTTATGTAGTATTAAGAGGTCAAGAAGATGAAATCGGATTCTATCGTTCTTCACCTGTAGCAAAACAAATTGAAGAGTACAACAATAGTAAGGATAATAAAGCTAATACAGAGGAATAAAGGGTGTAATTATGGCAAAAGATGAAAAATGGGGTATAGCTAATATTTACTCATCATTCAACAACACTATTATTACTGTAACAGATATTACTGGTGCTGAAACTATTTCCCAATGGTCTGGTGGAAAAGTTGTTCGTGCAGACAGACAACAAGCTTCACCTTTCGCAGCAATGGCTGCAGCAACCAGAATAGCTGATGATGCTAAAGAAAAAGGATTTGTAGGATTACATATTAAAGTAAGAGCTCCTGGTGGAAATGGACCTAGAAGTCCAGGACCTGGTGCACAA
>CACXWH010000085.1 GCA_902771225.1 uncultured Methanobrevibacter sp.
AACCTACATATTATATGGCATTTATCCGAGAGCATTTGAAAACTAATCTCACCACCCCATCCACATAAAAAAAATATAGACACTAACCCACTAAATGTGCAATTCATCCCCGGCTTAAAGAAGCCTGAGAATTCTTGCACAATAAAGTTAAATACTGTTTGATGGATGATAAAAATAAGTAACAATAAAATTTATCAAATCATAAAATCAAGGTTTTCCACATTATAGTAAGCCAATCTAATCATGTTTGTCAAAAATGACTATGGTCATATCATCAAATTGCTCTTCATGGGATGTGAATTCACCAATATCTTTTAGTAATTCGGTAATTATATTATTTTCAGATTTATGTTTATTTAAGAAATTAATTAATTTGTCTTCACCGTAAAATTCTCCATTTGAATTCTTCTCATCGGTTATTCCATCAGTATAAACGATTATTTTTTTAGGCATATCTATCGTTTCTTTTACAAATTCAAAGTCTTCCATAATTCCTAAAACAATGCCTTTGTTAACTTCTAAAACATTAAATTTCTCATCTTCCATAAGTAATGGGAAATTATGTCCTGCATTGGAAAAAGTTAAAATATTGGTTTTATTGTTGTAAATCCCAAGCCATAATGTTATAAACATAGATTCAGAGTTATTTTCACATAACTGGTTATTAAGCATATATAAGACTTTTGAAGGATCTCTTTCAGTTTTTAGTAATTGTTTAATAATGGAGTGGGTAATTGTTGAAAGTATTGCTGCAGGTATCCCTTTTCCGGAAGCATCACCAATTACAATAGCTACATTATCCTCATCCAATTCATAATAGTCATAAAAATCTCCACCCACTTCCTTTGCAGGTTGACTGTATCCGAAAATATGATATTTTTCATTTTCAATGCTTTCAGTTGGAAGATTTGATTTTTGAATTTTCTCAGCAATATTAAGTTCTGCTTTAATTCTTTGTTTTTCCCCTTCAATTTGATGAATATTTTCAATGTATTCGTTTGTATAGTTGATTAAAGAAGTGTAACTTCGAGCCATCATTCCTATTTCATCAGTTTCATCAATATATTTAGAATAAACATTTACCAATCCATCAGATTCAATTCTATCTCCTTTTTTAATGAATTTTTCAATTTCTGAAAATGAAATAATTGGATTGATTACATAGTTTTCAATGTATCTTAAAATTAAAATGGACGGTATGAAGAATATGATGAAAATAATGTCCATTATCAGGAAAACGAATATTATTACCTCATCTATATCTATTGGAAGGTAAAGATTTAAAACATATGCCAGCACTTGATCCGATGCGATAGCATATCCTACAATCAAAATGAATAATGTAGTTATAAGAAAAATCTTCATTATCCTTTCAGGTATTCTGTTATAATGTACTTCTTGTACTTCAACAGTAATAGGCTTTGTTATATAAAAAAGGAGCAAGCCCATGAGGATTATTATTTCCACAATTATAATGAGGTTATTCGGATTAAAATAATAATCTGTTATTGTTATAATTAATGTTGAAGCAACTAGTAATATACCAATTATTTTATATAATTTGGCATTGAATTTTCTATTGGATTTTTTAGGAACGTCGATAAAATCAATATGTTTTGAAAATAGCATTCCAATGATTCCGAATATAAATGCTGAGTTAACAAAATTCATAAAGTATCTGATTCCGATTAGTAAAGAAATTGGTCTGGTTTCGGGTCTATAAAAAAAGAACAATTTTTTAGCAATCAGTGAAAATATAGCTCCACAAACTAGGATTATCCCCATGAATATAATCATTTGTGTTGTATCATTTAAATTAGGTTTTGTAATTATTTTTCTTATCCTGAACTTCTCATACCATAATTTATATGCTAAAACGGATATTGCAAAACTCATAAGTTCTGATATAATTGTTATTGTTATACCATATCCTCTAATCAAATCACATAATGCATTTCCTAAAACTGATCCGAGTGCACCATATGGTCCAAATAGTAGTCCTGAAATAAAGATTATTCCTAAATGGGGAGAGTAGCCTTCAGCAAAATTTTTACCTATGGCAAAATAATAAGTAACTAAATTAATGGAAACCATTAATATAAATGGCACTAGTATTTTCTTAAGATTTTTTCTCATTATTCCACTTTTTTAATAATTTTCAAACGATTTTCATTATTTTCATAGGTATATATTATTTCGTCAGCATAGTTTTTCGCAAGTAAAATTCCTAATCCTCCAATTTGGGTTTCATCTAAAGTTTTTGGAGTTTCAGGATTTTCTTTTAAAGTAGGATCAAATTGAATTCCATTATCAACAAATTCTATGGTTAAATTATTGTCAGATTCAATATTTACGATAACATATTCCGCATCCGAGTAATTAACAATATTTACAAAAATTTCTTCAACGACTAATCTAAGTCCAATGTCTTTGTTCGGATAATGCTCTCCAATAAATTCATTCAATGTATATAGTTGACTTAACTCTACTTTTAGTTTTAGGGAATTCATAATATCAATTATGTTATCATATTACATATATAGTTTAATTGTTATGATTAAAAAATTAACAAATCCATAAATTTTTCATAATTATTCACATTTATAATAAAACTTATTTATTCTAATTATCATAGTCTTAAATGAATATAAAATATAATGATAGTGATATTTATGATTGATAAGAATAAAAATTTTGAAAAATACTTTTTTAATCAAATTGTTGATTTTGATGAAGCTACATTACTTAGCCCTAATATTGGGGGCAATAAAACTCCAAAATTAGAGAAATGTGAATTGAAATTAAAAATCAGTGAATTAAACCAATTCTGCAGTGAAAATCAATTATCCGAAAATATTCTTTTTTTAGCCAGTGTCAATATCGCATTAACTAAATTCAATTTTTCAAGTAAAAATTTAATATTTCATGAAAATAACATTCCCTTTGCATGTATTTTTGAAAATAGGGGTGTTTCAGTTAAAGATTATCTTGATGAAATTAAAGAAATTCATGAAGATAATTTAAGATTCATCAACTGTCCGGTTGATAGAATAATTAAAGACTATAATTTAAAACCTGAATTTTATTATTCTTTTAATCAGGATTTGGATGTCGATTCTTTAAACTTCAAATATTCAACATACTTAAACATTTTGGAAAGTGATGGGGAATTCATATTGTCTATGCAATATAATGACCAGTTATATTCACAATCTTATATTAATTTATTCTTAGAAAGTATTCAAACAATCATTAATCATTTTATTAATAACGATATCACTAAATTGACTTTATCAGACATATCACTTGTAGAAGAATATGAAAACGTTCAGTTTGACGAAGTAGAACTTCCGTTTTTACATAAACGCTTTGAAAAAGAAGTTAATAAAAATCCTGATAATATCGCTATCGTTGCAAGTGATGCTACATTAACTTATGGTGAATTTAATAAAAAAGCCAATCGTATTGCAAATGCTCTTATCAAAAGAGGTATTGGTCCAAAAAGTAATGTTTTGGTAATGCTTCCAAGAACAAGTGATTTAATTGCATCAATCATGGGTATTTTAAAGGCGGGATGTGCATTCATTCCAATTGATTTGGAATATCCTAAAGACCGTATTGATTATATCTACACAAACAGTCAGGCAGATTATATTATTTCCAATACTGATGAGGGTAATTCATTAAATATCGCTGATTTGCTCAATGAGGAAGACACCAATAATCCTGATGTTGATATTAGTGAACATGATACTGCATACATGATTTACACTTCAGGATCTACTGGAAACCCTAAAGGTGTGATGATTTCACATGAAAACATCTGTAACCAGGTTCAAAACCCTAAATCAGAATATTCAAGTCTTTTATGTCTTGCAACCATATCATTCGATGTATCTTTGGATGATATATTAACTTCACTTTCAAACGGATTAAAGTTAATATTGGCAAGTGACACTCAGATTAAAAACATTCCAGAATTAATTAAATTACTCAATGATGAAAAACCGGAAGTATCTGAAGTAACTCCTTCCAGACTCGCATCTTATTTGGAAGTGGATGGGTTCTGCAGAGCTATTGGCTGTTTAAAATGTGTATTCATGGGAGGAGAAGCCTTTTCCACTAAGGTATTTGAAACATTCAGAAAATACTCCGATGCTATTGTTTACAACAGTTACGGTCCAACAGAAACAACCATTACTTCAAACAACAAAGAAGTCACTGATGTTAATGACATAACTGTAGGTCTTCCTTTACATAATTATGTTACTGACGTAAGGGATATTGATGGAAAACTCTTGCCTTCAGGTGTAATGGGTGAACTCTACATTGGTGGTGTAGGTGTAGGTAAAGGATACTACAACATGCCTGAAAAAACCGAAGAAGTTTTCCTGGCCATTAATGACATTCCATATTACAGAAGTGGGGATTATGCGGTGGCATTGGCAAATGGTGAAATCGATATTAAAGGAAGAATCGATAACCAAATTAAGTTAAGAGGTTTAAGAATAGAAATTGGTGAAATCGAATCTAATATCACTAAATTCCCATCAATAAAACAGGTGGCTGTTGTAATTAAAGAAATCAATAACAATGACCATTTGTGTGCTTATTATACTGCAGATGAAAAAATTGATAAAAATAACTTAAAAGAATTTTTAAAAGATAGATTAACCAAATATATGGTTCCAACAGCTTTCATGCAGCTTGATGAGATGCCACAAACTCCAAATGGAAAAACTGATTTAAAAGCATTGCCTCAGCCAAAATTAGACTTGGAAAATGTGGTTCCCGAAACAGAACTCGAGAAAAAATTATTCAATATTGCTTCAGACATCGCAAATACTGATGCATTCGGTGTAACTGACGATTTATACGCAATAGGGTTTACTTCATTATTATTAATGAAATTCAATGCAATAATCTATGAAGATTTTGGAGTAAATCTTGATATTATGGAATTGTTAAATGATCCAACAATCAGGAATATTGCAACAAGTATAGAAGGTAATGAAGAATCAGGAATTGATTTAAATACACTAATTGAATCTTCAAAGGATCTTACTTATTACCCGTTAACTTCTAATCAATTGGGTGTTTATTATGAATGTGCTCAAAATCCTGATGAAGCACAATATAATCTTCCGGCAGTTATAAGATTTGATAAGGATATTGATGCTTTGAAATTAAAAGAAGCTATTATTAAAACAATTAATGCATACCCTTATCTTAAAACCAGAATCGTCACACATGATGGCCAATTAATGCTTAAACGTGATGACTCCATTGAAATTGATGATATTCCAATTATTGAAATAGATGACATCACCACAGAAGAGATTGAAAAGGAAAATGTAGAAAGATTTGAATTACAAGAAAAACAACTATTCAGAGCCAAAATATATGATGCTTCCAAAGAAACAGTATTATTCTTTGACATGCACCATATTATCACTGATGGTGAATCTCTTGATAACTTATTCAATAACATTGCTCTTGCTTATGAATGTAAAGAAATCGAAAAAGAAGCAATTGACGGTTATATTAATTCAATGATTGAAAAATTGGATGAAGACAGTGAAGAATACATTGCCTCTGAAAAATATTTCCATGATGAGTTAACAAAAGAAGTTGACTCAACAATTTTAACTCCAAACTTAAATGGAAATGATGCCGACGGTAAATTATTATCAATATACAGGGATCTTAATCCGGATTTAGTAAAAGAATTCTGTTCTGAAATGAGGATTTCTCCTAATGTACTGTTCATGGCAGGTACTATTTTAACATTAAATAAATACACATTCACAGATAAAACATTAATAACAACCATATTTAATGGTAGATTGAATCCTAATTACTTCAATACACAGGCATTTTTAGTCCGAACTATTCCAATATTATCAATTAACGAAGATAGAAATATTACAATAAGACAATTATTAAATCAGATGGATGAAATTTGGAAAGATTCCATTAAACACAGTAATTATCCATATACTAAAATTGCAGAAGAATTCCAGTTAAAACCTGAATTCATGTATACTTATAATAATTTGGATTCAGAAAAAATCCACATCAACGGCAAAATTTATGATGTTTCATACCTTGAATCACTGGAAACTAATTATAAAATTACTTTGGATGTTAATGAAAGTGAAGATAATTTACAGTTATTCATTTCATATAATGACCAGTTATACACTGAAGATTACATTAAATCATTCTTAAACAGTATTGTTAATACATTAACCCAATTCATGGAAAATGATATCGAAAAATTAAGAATTAATGAAATCGAATTGAATAAGGATTATGAATTGCCTACATTCACTCCTGTGGAAAATCCATTCATACACAAACGCTTTGAAAAGCAGGTTATTGAAAATCCGGATGATATTGCATTAGTGGCAACCGATGCAACATT
>CACXWH010000086.1 GCA_902771225.1 uncultured Methanobrevibacter sp.
TCAATGCCGTCAACCTAATTTTTAATTTCATATTTTTTTCCTTTTATGTTGGTCTGTAGTTCAGATTGAATTTTCTCTGTTTTTTAGGGTTTCTTTTTGTCGTCTGTTTTTTCGTGGATTTGTTTGGGGATTTCGTGCAGGAAATTATCAGATTTTTTGTGTAAGTTCGTATTATTTCTGGTGTTGGGTTTAAAATCATTATAGGCAAATATTTTTTTAATTTTCGAATTAAGTGTGCTTGATTTACCTTGAAGAGTCCAAGTTTTCCTTTTTGTCGTTGCGTTCTGTTTATTAGTAGGTTGAAGTAGTTTTCGTAATGTTGGAAGACGTTATATTTTAGGAATTTTGAATATATGTCTTGTTCTATTGTTATTCTTTTTTTGCCGCTGTAATTTTCGATATTTAGTCTGTTTTTCATTGTATTGTAGTTGGTTTCGATTCCCCAGCGTAAATTATAGAGTTCTTTAAAATCTTCGATTTGGAACTCTTTATTGAAAATGTTTGTTAATAATGTTTCTGTTTTTCCATTATCTAGTTCAATGGTTAGTATTCTTAGATTTAGATGTTCTTCTTTTCCATATTCTTCTTTTAATGAGGGGTTGTGGAATTTTTTTATTCTGTCTTTGGTTAGTTTGATTTTGATTTCGGAGTCGTTTTCTTTAATTGTGTATCGTTCGTCTATGTAGCTTTTATCCTTTAATCTGACTATAAAATAACTATTTATGGACATTATGTGTGCGTATAGTTCCATGGCATTGTATCCTCTGTCAAATATGAAAATTGATTTTTCTGGGATTATTAAGTCTTGAATGTTGTCAAGATTTTGGTGCATAAGTGGTAATTCTGCTTGTTTGTAGTTTCCTATGATTCCATCGAGTATAAATCCATTTAATAAGTCCATTATTGATGAAAATTTGGCCATTGCAGGTTTTCTGTATTTTGGTGTGTCTTTGATTCCAAAATCTCTTCGCACTTCTTCAAAATCAGGAATTTCAAAATCAGATCCGTCACCACCATACAAACGAAAACCTTTGTATTCCTTAAAAAAGTGATTATTTCTATTATAACCAATTAAACGTAAATATTCTTTACTTATTTCTTTAAATACTAGTGGATTTATGAATACTCTTTGTTTGGATAGTGCTTGTCTTGTTATTGTTTCGAGATTGTTGGTGAAATCATCTTCGATGAAATCTTCAAGATCTGCTTGATTGGAAGTGCCTTTGTTTACGCAAAAGAAAGTCACATAATCTTTGAATGAAAATTTACTATCTCTTGTAAATCTTTTTTCATCAATTACAAAGAATGATGCTGGTTTTACAATATTATCAATTGCTGATTTAAAATAAGAAAACATGAAGCATCACAACACCATACTAGGATGAAAAAACATTAAAAATACTGTTTATTTCATTTTTTAAACATTTTACAGCAGCTTTCAAAAATTCTATTTTTTCGCAAAAAATAGAAAGATTAATTAATTTGTTACCCCAATATAGTATTGAGGGTTTGTTATTTTCTCGCATAATATATAATATACCCTCAATCCTTAATAAAACTATCCATACTGCTTCAATACTGTTTTTAAAATCAAATTACTATACTACAAATTAACAAATTCATGAATATCACTCGATTGAAAATCAACATGATTACATGATAGTACGAGCAAAATAAAAGGACCTTTAATTAAATCGGATTTTAATAGTAAAGTTTAAATAATAATGAAGCATAAATATTCATTTAAATGAAGTATACTAGTTAAAAACAAACTTATTTTAAAAATAAAGAAAAATAAACACTATATAAAGACAATAAATTAATAATATATTAATAATAACTAAAATAAGACAAATTAGAAAAAATTAGGTTGACGGCATTGTAAAAGAATTCTTTATTTAGATCAATTACGTTCATTAGCTATTATTTGCGTAATTATAGGTCATGTTTGTACCTTTTTTGGTGAAGGTTCTTATGTAAACTGGATGTTTTCAACAGCTGTTATTTCTATTGTCAGGGTTGGTGTTCCATTATTTTTAATGGTTAGTGGAGCACTTTTACTTAATAGAAAGTTAAAAATATCTGTTTTTTTTAAAAAGCGTGCTCGAAGTGTTGTTGTTCCTTTCATTTGTTGGGCTGCTATTTATAGTATTTTCGGATTGCTGTATTTTTCATATTTGCCTTCTTATGAGCCAACTTTACAGTATTTTATTGATGTATTTTTTGGTTTTAAAGGGGTTTCTTCCATTTTATGGTTTATATGGTTTTTACTTGGAATTTATTTGTTGATACCAATTTTAAATAGTTTTATTTTGGATAAAGGATTTGAAGGTGCGAATTATCTTTTATTATTAATTTTTGTTTTCTCAATCTTATTTTCTGTTGGATTTTTCACAGACCCTTTAAAGAACTTATTCAGGTCGATTTATTACTTTGTAAATGCTATAGCTTATTATATTTTAGGTTATTATATCCATAACAAAAAATTCAACTGTTCTCATGAAAAATTAGTGGTCATTGGTTTCATTTTATTTATTTTTGGTGCATTATGTAATTTTTATTCAATGTATTCAATTGATTATGGTTCCTGGAGTATTAATAAATTGGATTTCTTCAATATTTTTGTTATTTTTGAGGCCTCAGGTGTTTTTTTAATGTTTAGATACTTTAATGTTAAAATGATAAGTAAAAAGTTAAAACCATTGAAAGAAACAGTATTCGCTAAATTAGTTGTATCCTACAGTACTTGTACTTTCGGTATTTTCTTTTTACATTGGCTTATTGTAAATTATATGGCATATAATCCATTTTTTGAGCAATTCAAAGTAGGAAAGGCATATATTTGGATTCCAATTTTTTCTCTTGCCATTATTTTATTATGTTGGGCAATAATTTGGATTTTAAGTAAGATTCCAATTTTAAAAATATGTAGTGGAGTTAAATAATTGTGTATATGTTACAGGTGATTCTAATCATATTATAGGTCGTGAAGCTGTTGGTAATGCTAGTAGTGTTTGGATTTTTACAAAGTCATACACACCAAATCAGTTGAAAAAACCGTATATTTAAATGTATTTTTAGGAGCCCTAATCTATTACAGAAATACTACTCAAAAACAGCTATACAGCAATTATCTGAGAACTAAAAAATTCACTCTCCCATATTTATATATTACTTTTTTCAAATAATATTATCAAAAAAGTCCTTGAATTTTTTTGATTTTAATATACATTCCAATATCGCTATAAAATTTAATAATGTGATAATAATGTTTTTTAATAATTCGTTGAAACAATTTGAAATCTTAAATAGAAATCATTTGAAGTATATAGTTATCATTTTCATGTTAATAGACCACATATGTTACTTTTACCCTCCAGATAATCCTATAGTCATATTTTTTAATTTTATAATCCGTTTAACCGCCCCAACTATGGCATTATTCATTGCTGAGGGATATTATTATACCAGAGATGTTCATAAGTATATGGAGAGATTATTGATATTCGCTGTAATTTCCTATATTCCTTATGTTTTGTTTTATGTGGGATATTTCCTTCCAGTGATGTTGTTTCCAGGTTCCACACCACCAACATTTTACTTACCGTCAGGAAAGTCAATTATCCAACCGAATGTATTTCTCCCATTTTTAGATTCAACCCTTGTTATTTTTAGAACAAGCGTCATATTCACATTGTTTTTAGGTTTGGTTAGCATATATCTATGGGATAGAATAGATTTGCCAAAGTATATCAAACTAGCTATTACTTTAGTGATATTGTGGATTGGTGCATTTTGTCACTGGCAATATTTCGTTATTGTCCTTTGTTTAATCTTTTATTTTTTAAAAGATAATCCAAAGAAAATGTGGCTTGCATTTATAATATTGGCTATTTTAATGGCGTTTGATGTTAGATTATTTTTAAATCCATTTTGTCCTGCATTCACTACTCACTTCGAATTATATAAACTGGGAATATTTCTGGTGCCTGTGCTTTTTGCATTATATAATGGTCAATCTGGAAGTAAATCAGCTTTTAATAAATGGTTCTTTTATATATTCTATCCAGCACATCTGCTTATATTAGGTCTTATTAGAATCTTTATGTAAAGATACAATGGCAGTATTGCATACTCCTCTGGAAAATATCTGGAATTTGCAATTTGATATTATACTTTATAGGGTGCTAGATTTTTTCATGAAAAACCTACATTCATTCTTTATTTTTCAATTTTTGCAGTTGAAGTGTTCTTGTTTTCTTATGTTGTTTTTAAATATTTAATTAAATTAAAAATAAGTCTATCATGTTATTTTCCCTTGAAACTGTATCATCGGAAACGATGGGGTAGTTGTATGTGGGTTAAATCCTAATTGTTGTTATAACTTCCATGGCTCGAGGGTGAGAGAAAGATTAGTAATGTTAACGAAAGTGCTAAAATATGTGGTGGAGTTAAATAGTTTAAAAAAATATATTTAATATATGATAGGTGATATTTATGGAAAAATTTAAATTTACAGAATGTGACATTGAAGGCATGTTTATTGTTGAACCTGCTGTGTTTGGTGATAATCGCGGCTATTTTATGGAAACCTATAATGAAAATGATTTTAAAGAAGCAGGTTATGATTTGACTTTTGTTCAGGATAATCAATCTTCTTCATCAAAAGGAGTACTTAGGGGTCTTCATTTACAGTTAACTCAACCTCAAGGTAAATTAGTTCGTGTTTTGAAAGGTGAAGTTTTTGATGTTGGTGTTGATTTAAGAGCTGATTCTCCTACTTATGGTGAATGGTTTGGCGCTATTTTATCTGATGAAAACAAAAAACAGCTTTTCATTCCACCATGCTTTGCTCATGGATTTTTAGTATTATCAGACCATGCTGAATTTGCTTATAAATGTACTGATTTTTATAATGGCCCTGATGAAAGCGGAATTATTTGGAACGATCCTGATATTGGAATCGACTGGCCTACTGATGGCATTGATGAATTAATCTTTTCTGAAAAAGATGAAAAATGGCAAACACTGGCCGAATCACAAATTAAATATTAAAGGTGTTTTAATATGAGTACTGTTTTAATCACTGGTGGAGCAGGATTTATCGGAAGTAATTTTGTAAAATACATGTTGGACAAATATTCAGACTATGATATAATTAATTTAGATGCTCTGACTTATTGCGGAAACCTGGAAAACCTAAAAGACATTGAAAACATGGACAATTATACTTTTGTCAAAGGAGATATTCGGGATAAAAAACTGGTTGATGATTTAGTTTCCAAATCAGATTACGTTATTAATTTCGCTGCAGAAAGCCATGTGGACAGAAGCATAACTGACCCTGAAATATTCATTAAATCAAATGTATTGGGAACACAAGTACTGTTAAATGCTTCCAAAGAATTTGGAGTAGAAAAATACATCCAAATCTCAACAGACGAAGTATACGGAACATTAGGCGAAACAGGATATTTTTCAGAAACCACTCCACTTCAACCTAACAGTCCTTATTCTGCTTCAAAAGCCGGGGGAGACTTAATAACAAGAGCATACTTTGAAACATTTGATTTACCTATAAATATTACACGTTGTTCAAACAATTATGGTCCTTATCAATTTCCAGAAAAATTGATACCATTAATGATATCAAATGCTCTTGAAGACAAAAATTTACCAATTTACGGTGATGGTAAAAACATACGTGACTGGTTACATGTATATGACCACTGTCAAGCAATAGATTTAGTTTTACATGAAGGAAAACTTGGAGAAGTCTACAACATAGGCGGACACAACGAAAGACAAAACATTCAAATAGTAAAATTGATTTTAGAAGCATTAGGAAAAGATGAATCATTAATAGAATTTGTAGCCGACAGATTAGGTCATGACAGACGTTATGCAATTGATGCTGATAAAATACGCAATGAACTTGGTTGGGAACCAAAATACACCTTTGAAACAGGTATAAAAGAAACAATCCAATGGTATCTGGATAATCAGGAGTGGATGGATCAAGTAAAAAGCGGCGAATACCTGCAATACTATGAAAAAATGTATGGTAATAAGTAAGTGGTGTAATTATGGATGTAAAGATTTCAGTTGTCTTGCCGGTTTATAATGTTGCCAATTATCTTAGAAAGTGCTTGGACAGTTTAGTTAATCAGACATTTGAGGATTTTGAAGTAATTTGTGTAAATGATGGGTCAACTGATTTATCTTTAGGCATTCTAGAAGGTTATGCTTTATCAGACTCCCGATTTAAAATTATATCTCAGGAAAATAAGGGATTAAGCGGTGCTCGAAATACTGGTATCCAGCATGTTCAGGGAAAATATGTTCTATTTGTCGATTCCG
>CACXWH010000087.1 GCA_902771225.1 uncultured Methanobrevibacter sp.
TGTTTTAATTAATGTCACTGCTCCTGTTGATGTTACAAGGCCTGTAATTGTTAATGTTGGTGGTGTTGACTATGCTGTTAACATTACAAATGGTATTGGTCAATTGTCTGTTTCTGGTCTTGATAGTGGAAAATATGGTGTAACTATTAAGTACCTTGGTGATGATAAGTACTTGACTGCACATAACACTACTGGCTTTAAAGTATCTAAAGTTCCTTCAACTGTTTCAGCTAAAGCCGATAACATTACTGTTGGTGAAAAAGCAGTTATTGAAATTGCTGTTCCTGGTGATGCAACTGGAATTGTGACTGTTCGTGTTGGTGGTAAAGATTATAATGTTTCTGTTGCTGGAGGTAAAGGAATTCTTGTTGTCTCCGGCCTTAAAGTTGGAAACTACACTGTTGATGTTAAATATCCTGGTGATAGAAAATATAAATCTAGTGTAAATGCTACTAAATTCGCTGTTAACAAAATAACTTCTGATGACATAAAGGTTATTGATCAAGGTAACGGTACTGTTGTCGTTGTTGTGCCTGGCAATGCTACTGGTAATGTGACTATTGTTGTTGAGAATCAAACATTCAATGGAACTGTAATCAATGGTACGGCTGTCATTGATTTAGGTAATTTAACTAATGGTACACATAATATTACTGTTGTTTATTCTGGAGATGAAAACCATACTGATGCTACTGTAAATGATACTATAACAATTCGTGTTCCTGTCCCGACTCCTATTGTTATTACTCCGATTAGTGTTGATGTAAGTGATATTTATGTTGGGGATATTGCAAAAATTAATGTAACTGTTGGTAGAGATATTATAGGCATAATCAGAATTGAAATTGATGGTAAAGACTATGTTGCTACAATTAATAAGGGTGTTGCAAGATTTGAAGTTGAAAACTTAACCGCTGGTCTAAAAACAGTTGCTGTAGTTTACCCTGGTGATGATGTCAATGCTGCTAACTTTACAACAGGCAAATTTACTGTATACAAACATAAGTCCTCAGTAAGTGCAGAAATTGAAAGCGTTACGGTTGGTGAATACGTAACCATTAAAGTTAAAGTCCCTGCTGATGCAACCGGTCAGGTATTAATAGATATTGGTGGTGTATCCAACTATTATGTAAATGTAACCGGTGGAGAAGGTTTAATTAACATCCCTTACATCCCATCAGGAGAATATAATGTAAACTTAACTTATATTGGTGATGATAAATACTTGCCGTCTTCAAATGTTTCTTTATTTGATGTAAACAAAGTCAAACCATTTGTAATTCCAATTGCACATGATATTTATGTTGGTGAAAATGAAGTCATTAGATTACTTGTCCCTGCTGATGCTACAGGAAATGTAACTGTGGTAATTGATGGTGAAGTATATGTCTTTAATTTAAATGAAGGTACCTTGGGCGCATACTATGGTGAAGGAGTAAAATACATTGTTGCGATTAGCGGAGGTAATGGAGAGTTAGTGATTGAAGGATTGCCTAAAGGCGAATATTTTGTAAGTGTAAGATATAATGGTGATAATAAATACACTTATGCAGATAATTCAACCATTTTCAAAGTAATTAGTCGCAATACTGATATTGAAGTAATTGATTTGGGTAATGGTACTGTTGTCGTTGTTGTTCCGGATAATGCTACTGGTAATGTTACTATTGTTGTTGAAAATCAAACATTCACAGGACCTGTTATTAATGGAACTGCAATCATTGATTTGACTAATGTAACTCCAGGTAAACATAATATTACTGTGATTTACTCTGGTGATGAGACTCACAGTCCATCAACGGAAAATGCAACTGTAAACATTCCAAAATATTATACTCCAATAGATGTTACAGCTCAGGATATTTATGTTGGAGATACTGAAGTTGTAGTAGTAACAGTTCCTCTTGATGCAACAGGCATAATTACTATTGAAATCAATGCTAAAGAATATTCCGCTCAGGTTAAAGATGGAAAAGCAGTATTCTATGTTGATGGATTAGCATTTGGCGATAAGACTGTTGCTGTTAAGTACAGTGGTGATGATAAATACAGAGATAATTACACAACAGGTCAATTTAAAGTAATCAAACGCCCTACAACCATAACAGGAACTGCTCAAGACATTCCTGTTGGATATGATGAATTAATCACTGCTATTGTCCTGCCGGAAGATGCAACTGGAAAAGTATTAATTGACGTTGATGGTATAGGATACTATGCAACTATTATTAATGGAGTTGCTAAATTAATAATTCATGATCTTCCAAATGGTGTGTATATCGCCAAATTTACTTATGAAGGTGATGACAAATACTTGCCAAGCACTACAACTGTTAAATTCACTGTACATAAAGTTAAAGCCCCTATTAAAGCTTCAGGTGATGTAATTAAAGAGGGTGATTCTGCTACTGTAATTGTAACAGTCCCTGATGATGCAACAGGTACCATAACAATCACTGTTGATGGTAAAAAATACACTGAAAAAATTAAAGAGGGTAAGGCTATATTTAAAGTGCCAGGATTAATTAAAGGGGACTGGGATGTGGATATTGAATACTCTGGTGATGAAAAATATGAGGGCAATGCTACAATAACAGATATTTTAGTATATCGCGATGATTATCCAGATAATACTACTGCTGATAATTACGAAAATGAATCCCATTTAAATGGAGCAGTTAAATTATCACAATATCCAACAGGTAATCCAATTCTTGTAATATTATTAATATTAATTTCACTTGGTGTAACTCAAGTAAGAAGATTTAAAAAATAATCTAATTAAATTTATTAATTAAATAAAACCATATATTAATATTAGATAAATTATAGGGATTGTTTTTTTATGAATTATTTAGTTGTTGGTGCAGGAAATGCTAGTAGGCCTGTTGCAAGATTACTTAATCATTTAGGTCATAATGTTATTATAACTGATTTAAAAGAAATCACAGCTTTTAAAAATGATGTTCAAAGAATTTTACTTCAAATGGAAAATGAAGGTATTAAATTGGATTTAGGAAATAAATCTCCTAACTTGGATGGGATTGAAGCGGTTTACGCTCCTCCTACATTACCTGATTCAGCTCCCATCGCTAAATTAATTAAAGAATCCAATGTAAGCGTTTTAACTAATGAAGATTTCTCCAACATTTTAAATGATTTGATTCCTGTTGACATTATTGGCATTACCGGTACAATGGGTAAAACAACAACTACTTTTATTACAACCAGCTTATTTAAACAGGCAGGATATAAAGTTTGGTCTTGCTCTTCTTTAGTTAATAATTTGGTTTCTGAAGCTATTATTGATGGAATTGTTAAAGGAAAAGCTGATGATTGTGATATAGCTATTTTTGAACTTCCTCACGGTACTATTGGCCTTTTAAATAGTTTGAATATTAAAATTGGTCTTTTAACTAATATTGCGGAAGACCATTTATCTGAGTTTGGCGGTTCGCTTGAAAAATACCAGCAGAGAAAATTAATCCTTGAAAATATATCTGAAACATTTATCGCAAATTACTCATGTTTTGATATAATAAATCCTCAAAGAGACGATGCATTATATTATGCGTTAGATGAAAATGTTGATTTTAAAGGTACCGTTGGTGATGAATCCTTAACGATTGAATATAATAATGGAAACTTTACCACACCCTTCTACATGATGAGCTACTTTTTTGAAAATTCCGTTGCAGCAAGTGCAGTTGCATTAACATATGGGGTTAAGGAATCAGATATCATTGATGCATTAACCGCATTTAAAGGATTGCCTGCACACATGGAAGATGTAGGGAATTATAATGGAAGAAAAGTAATTCTGGACTCTGCATTTTTATATGATGGAATGAAAATAACATTGGATTACTTTAAAGATGAAAGTGTAGTCCTGTTCCTTGATCATTTTGATACATTATCCGTTCGTGATAAAGCAGAAGTCGGTGAACTTGTAAGTAATTATGATATTAAGGCAGTGATTGCAAGTGGATTTAATGAAGTAACGCAGGAAGTTGAAATGGAAGCCGCACATGAATTATTGGATGCAGTCACCAATCCTAAAATCCAAAAGGTCGCAGTTGAAAATATAGAAATTGCAGCAGCTGAAACATTCAAATATTCTAATCCCGGAGACATAATTCTTCACATGGGACCACTTATAGCATATGACAGACTTACAACAGTAGAAAAAATCATGAAAGGACTTGACGAAGGAAGTAAAAAATATGACTAAAAAAACATTTGGAGTAATTGGAGTTTGCGGTGCAAATGGAAATTTAATCGCAAGAATACTCAATCAGAGGGGATATGATGTAATAGGAACAGATTTATCTTCTTCTGAAAAATGTAGGTTTAAAAAATCTTTAGAAGGCTATGATATAGAGCTCTATTATGGTGAAACTCCAGATGAATTTTTCGAAAAGTCAGATTGTATAGTACCTCCGGCAAGCTTATCTAAAAATTCAGCAATTTTTCAAAAGATAGGCGACTCATTATTTGAACTTAATGATGTGATTGAGAAATTCAGTCCCGATAAACCTGTTTTTGGAATAACAGGAACAAATGGGAAAACAACCACAACAACACTACTTAAAAAAATAGCTTATGACAATGGAATCACTCCTTCAGAACATAATCTTGAAAAAATGCAGGGAAATGCCGAATACATTCCAATATTGCAGTCAAGACTTGATGGGGATGTAGCTATTTTGGAAGTTGGAACATTTGGAGTTCCGGGAACTGTAAAAAGAATCGTAAAAAATTCAAACATCCAATCAGGATTAATAACCAATATAACTCCAGATCATTTAAATGATTTGGGAAGCTTTATGGATTACGCACATGTTAAAGGTGAATTCATAGAAGAGTTAAATGGAAAACAATTAATTGTTAATGGACAGGATCCGACAATAATGGGACTTTTAAAAGAGTATAATTTTGAAGGGGATTTAATTACCTTTGGAGTTGACGAGACTTTTGATAGAATCAATCCGAAAGAATGTGTTTGCGGACGCGAAATTAAAGTAAAAGAGTTAATTTCAGGATGCGGATATTATTTCTGTCCATGTGGCATCACGACCCCGCAGGTGGATTACATTGCAACAAATATTGATTTGAAAAATCGCACATTTGATTTGCATACTCCTGATGAAAAATTAACCGTTAAAATGGCAATGGATGGACTTCACAATGTTTATAATGTTGTTGGAGTTATCATTGCAGCACATGAATTCTTAAAATTGCCGTATGATAAAATTTTAGAATCAATCGCCACTTTTTCAGGTGTGGAAGGAAGAATGGAGAAAGTTGCAGAAATTGATTCTAAAGAGATTTATGTGGATTATGCACATAATCCTGCAGGTGTTCAAACAGTTTTAAGTCAATTCAAGTACTTATTTGGCGATTTTACATGCGTTATTACAATATCATCAGAATCCGGTGATGAGGGTGATTTGAAAATATTTAATAGTGCATTGGAGTTTTCAAAATATGTGATTCCGGCATCATCTGCATCGCAAAAAACAGCTCAAGGACTGCTTTTAAAAGATTCTTCTTTAGCCGAAAAAATCATATTTGATTCTGTTGATGACTTTGTAAAGAAAGGAACACTCGGTGCAAGCCATGATGAAGTTAAAGACGGAATTAAAAAGGCGCTTGGATGTGATTGTAATTTAATCGTAGCTATTGGGGAAGCTGCAGTAAAATTCAAATCATGTGTTGATGATTTAAAATTATAGTTCATTTTTTTGAATCTGTAATTAAAATTATATTATTTTTGAAAGATTTAACCATAAACTTATGCTGAATCGATTTTTGATACAAAACTTCATGATAAATGCTTCGAAACATATAACCAAAAGTTTGGTAATCAACTATAAGCCCATATATTTCAATTTCAGTGCTTAATTTCATGCTAAAAAAATGAATAAAAAGGATTAAGTTAATTAATCCTTTATTGTAATGGTATTTGAAATTCTCATTCCATCATATTCGGAGGTGATGATGTATTCTCCGGCCATGAGGTTAATGTTTAGTTTAGCTATTCCTGAAGAGTTGGAATATTTTGTGTAGAATACTCCGTTGACGTTGAATGTTACTTTAGCATTTGTCAAAGGCTTTCCTTCGCCGTTTAGGACTAATGTGTTAAATGTTGAGCCGTCTTTATATTTCATTTCCAGATTGTCGGCAAATAATACTGGTAAAACAGTGATGTTATAGGACATCTGGAGTCCGGTTAACGGATCAGTAGCGGTCAATATATACTCACCAGGTTCCAGGTTAATGTTTAACTTA
>CACXWH010000088.1 GCA_902771225.1 uncultured Methanobrevibacter sp.
CTGAAATCTGCAGCCGGAATTGATGAAAACATTTTTTCCAATGTGAATGTTTTTTCCAAAATCCGTTGTGAATGGTGGAAAAACCCTGAAATCATCACTTACTTCCTTACCTATTAGTTTGGAAAAGAGTTGTCTAATCTCATCAAGATTATGATATTCATAATTCATTTCACAGGTGATTTTTTGCGCTTCCCGGGAGTAATAGCTGCATGATTCTACAGCATCATAATCCATTTCCAATTCAGACCCTTCATTAAAAATCCTTAAAATCTCATCTAATTCTAACATAGATAACCGTATATTAAAATAAGTATATTAAATGTTTTCTCGACATTAGTAAAAATTCAAAAGATTATCCCAATTTTAAAATAAAGATATTATCCTGATGATTTTAAGTTCATGTTCTCTTCATATTTATTTTGAACTTATGATAAATGTTTATTTATTTAATAAAAGAAAAATTATTCTTAAAACTTTTATCGGGTGAGGTGTTATTGATATTAACGTTAAAATCAAATTTAATTCAACTATACTATAATCTTTGAATCTAGTTAAGTAATTTAAAAAGAAAAAAAGTTAGTCGTGATGAAGTTCACAACTTTGTCTTGTTATTGCATGCTTGTGAGCATGAATATGCTTAATTCCATTATCTGTAATGATTTCATCAATGATTTTAACACCTTCATGTGAGTGAGTATGTTCACCGTCATTGTGGAAGTGGTAATGTGAATGTTCGCTATGCTCAGTATCGATTTTTTTTATTGAATCATCGAAATGTCTGTCATAGAGCAATGCAGCATTTAAAACAACTAAACATGATCCTGCATTGTGAACAATTGCTCCAGTCACTGGATTTAAAAGCCCCAATATAGAACATATGATAGCCGCCGCATTGATTGCCATTGACATTACGATATTTGCTTTGATGGTAAACAATGTGGAATTAGACAGCTTTTTAAGATATGGTATCTTGCAAATATCATCTCCAAGAAGTGCAATGTCTGCAGCTTCAATTGCAACATCACTTCCAACTGATCCCATTGCCACACTGACATCAGCTGTTTTAAGTGCTGGAGCATCATTCACACCATCTCCAATCATACATACCTTTTTACCTTCACTTTTGAGTTTTTCAATCCATGAAAGTTTTTCTTCAGGAAGCAAATTGCCAAATACTTTACCAATCCCAACTTGTCCGGCAAAGTAATTAGCAGTTTCTGAGTTATCTCCAGTAAGCAATATGATTTCAGTTCCCAATTCATGTAATCTTTCAATCATGTCTTTGGAATCTTCACGAATCACATCAGACAATCCAATCAGTCCAATGACTTCATCATTTAATGCAACAATTATTGAAGCTTTTCCTTCATGCCTGAGTTTGTCTAATTGACAGTCAACATCAATATCTATATTATGTTCTGAGAGAAATTTGGAATTTCCTGCATATATTTTACCATAAGAATTTGTACATGTAACACCTTTTCCAGGATACATTTTAAAGTCCTGTGGTTCTTCAATATCAATCTGAGCTTCTTTTGCATTTTTCACAATTGCTTTGGCTAAAGGATGTTCACTTAGTTTCTCACATGAGGCAACAATTTTAAGTAAATCCTCACTAGGTAAATCATCCTTAAACGAGATAATATCAGAAACTTCTAAATTACCGTAAGTTAAAGTACCAGTTTTATCGAATACTAAAGTATTTAAACCACCCAATGTTTCCAGTGCTTCACCTGATTTGATGAGCACTCCATATTTTGTTGCCTGGCCGATTGCAGCCATTATTGCAGTAGGTGTGGCAAGTATTAATGCACATGGACAAAATACCACTAAAACAGTAACACCTCTTTCGATGTTGCCTGTTACAAGCCATGCTACAATTGCAATTCCCAGTGCAACTGGAACCAGCCATGTTGCCCATTTGTCTGCAATTCTCTGAGTGGGGGCCTGTTTTTCATCAGCGGCTTTTACAAGGTCTATTAATTTTTGAAGTGAAGAATTTTCACCTATACTTGTTGCTTTAATGTCAATGGCACCATACAGGTTTATAGTGCCACAGAATACTTCATCACCAACTTCTTTGTCGATTGGCAGTGATTCTCCAGTCATTATTGATTGGTCAAGTGATGAAGTACCTGTTATAATTTCACCGTCCACTGGTACGCTTTCACCGGGAAGAATTCTTAAGGTATCACCAATTTTTATTTCATCTACCGGAATTATTTCTTCAATTCCATTGGTTATTCTTCTTCCGGTTTGTGGAGTTAGATTAATTAAATTTTTTAAGCCTTTTTTAGCCCTTTCAACTGTCCAATCTTCCAAAAGTGCTCCCAATGCCATAATCCATGCAACTTCACCCGCTGCGAATACTTCTCCTATCAAAAGTGATGCCACCATAGCTATTGCAATCAATAGGGCAGAGGAAATCCATTTTTCACGAATTAATCTAACCATTGCCAGAAGCAGCATTGGAATACCACTTATTATTACTGTTCCCCATGCGGGATTTAAATAAATTGGAATGTTAATTCCAAATATCATGAAAATAACTGATATCAAAAGGAATATGCCTGAAATAATTGTCATTTTTAGGCCAAATAGGAAATCGATTATTTCATCAATCATATAAAACACCTCAAAGTATTACTTTTTTTTAGTTTATTTAAATACTCAGTATTACTCAAAAATTTTTCAAGAGTTTGCCCAATTTTTGTAATGTCTTAAAAAATTAAATCCAGCAACTACCAAACAGCCAAAAAGTATTACTTTTTTTGAGTTCATTTATATACTCAGTATTACTAATTATAATTATGCAATAGGAAGTATATAAAAGTATTACTTTTTTTGAGTTCATTTATATATCTAGTATTACTAATTGGATAATAACATTAATTTCAGAAATAACTTCCTGTCTAATATCTGAATCCAAAATCGAAAAAATCATTTTTGTAAATGTTAAAACCAAGTGTTGAATAAAAAAAATATCTATTAATATATAACTTGAAATATAAACTATTATTAATCATTTAGTATGGAACTCATGTTTCAATTTAAAATTAAAGACTTATATCTAATTAATTAAGAATAAGAATAAATTTTTAATTTAAAAATCATAATTAAATATAAGGAGTTTTTAAAATGAAAACAATAGTGATTAATGCAAGTCCTAGAAAAAGATGGAATACTGCTCAAATAGTGAAATCTGCTTATGAAGGTGCTAAATCTGTAGGTGCTGATGTTGAATACATTGATTTATATGATATTGATTTAAAAGGGTGTATGAGTTGTTTGGTTTGTAAAAGCAAGAAAACAGAAAAGGTAAAGTGTTACTGGAGAGATGACTTATCTCCAATTATAGAAAGGATATTGGAAGCGGATACTTTATTAGTAGGATCTCCCATTTATTTCGGTAAGCCAACCAGTCATTTTAGAGCATTGATGGAAAGATTAATATTTTGTATATTGTCCTATGATGATTATGGTAGTTATTATAAAGGAAAATTGAATGTAGGTTTATTCTATACAATGAACGCTCCTGAAGATGTCTATAATGAGGTATATGAAGAAGATTTAAAGGAAAATGAGAATTTATTTAATTTATTGAATGCAAATGTTATCACTTATCCTGTATTCAATACGTTGCAAGTTAAGGATTATTCAAAATATCATATGTCAGCTTTCAATGAAGAAGATAAAAAAGAATTTAACAAAAATCAATTTCCTAAAGATTTGGAAGAGGCTTTTAGAATAGGTGCAAAGTTAAGTAAAAAAATTAAATAAAGCTCCCGTAGGCTGTACTGTTCAGTTAACGGTTGAGATTAATATTCTCAACTATTTTTCTTATTTTTTAATTAGATTCTTATCAATATTTTAATTTTCTCATAACTTTCCAGTCAGTTATTATTTTGCATATATTAGATTTATACTATGGTTTTAATGAATCTCTTTTTACATTAACGGTATATCTGGTAATAATCAATTCATTTTTACTGTACATATGCTAGTAATTAAATCAAAATTTTTAATAATTGAAAAAAGATATTTAATATTATAAATTATCTTTAAGATAACGGACATTCAATCTTGCTCATGCAATTCGGATGGTGAAATTATTTGATTAGATTATCTCTGTTGTGTCAAATAATGATTTTTTGTGATTCTTATGAATGATTCTCTTAAAATGTATAATGATTTTTCAGATGTCGCTTCAGGCGAACAGTTCATTTCATGTGATGCTGTTTTGGAAGTTTTGAAGAAATATTCTGGTACAATTTCTGTATTTGATTTAATGGCAGTTAATGCAGAGATGATTGATGAAAGTAAGTATGTTCAGAATAGTTACAAAGATAAAAGTCATGAAATATACGCTAAATATTTTTTGGGCCGTATTAAAGATATATCTGGAGATAATACTCATTACAGTCATGATATTGATAAGGAAGAGTTCATCGATGCTGTTGCTACTTTAAAATCGTATCATATTAATGAATCTATATCTTCAAAAACAAAATTTCCATTAATCTATGGGATAGTTTCTATCTATACTACTTTTGTATTGGAAGAACCTATTCATCCGGTTGGTACACCATTTCCAGGGTCTTTATTTGTAGAGGAAAAAGACGGCAAGTTTTATTGTCCGGTTAAAGATGCCAATATGGAAACTCCAAATGCAGTTTGCAAAATGTGTATTGCCGAACAATTGGAATTTTAATATTGGAAATAAACTTTAAATTTTAAATCTATTTAAATTTTCTCTAAAACATAACAAAAACAATTGCAAATACTCCCATATAAGTAAATAATCCTAAAATGACTAATATTATTGTTATTCGTTTTTCTAAAGTTTTATTGAGTGCATTTTCATCAAAAAGTTTCTTAATTAGCATAAGAGTGACTGTAATTATTGTTATGTAGAAGAATAATGCTGTTCTAGATCCTGATGCAAAGACTGTTGGTGAAAATCCAACAGCTAATCTGGAAATAAATCCTCCAATAAATAAAATTAATGGAAATAGCTGTTCTTTTCCAAATGTTTTGAATATCATCCAACAGCTGCTTAATATTAGATAAATACTAATTAAAACTGCTAATACTGTAGGGGCTGTAATAGCGTTTGGCAGTCCTTTATATGTTAATAAGCGTATGGTATCGTTTATTAGGGGCATACTTTTGGTAATTGAATCCACTGTGGAAAATACTGATATAACAATAGGGTTATGCATTAATCCGATTTTTAAATATGTTGGAATACTTGTAATGTCAATCAATGTTTTAAAAAATACTAAAAAGAGTATTAATATGATATTAAAGTATAAGAGGTATTTTAGATATTTATTTTTTGTTTTAAGTAATGCAGATGCACTTAGAATTATGTAAAATACTGTAAATAATACTTTATCTTTTAATAGAATTCCAATTGTTGGGATTGTACCCAAGTATAGTTTTTCAATTATTCCGAAGTTTACATATTCTGCATAAAATCTTGCAGTTTCAGCAATGACTCTTTTAGAATTGCCTGGAGCAGTTAAAATTATTGTTAATGATAATGCAGATATTATTACAATTAAAACATTAAATCTGCTGATATTTTGTTTTTTGATTATGCAATAAATTAAATATAGTGCATTAATTCCTAAAATCAAAAGGCAGGATTGTTCTTGGTTTGTAGCATAGATTAAACTTAATATGGATATAATATAAACGAAAACATTTGTTTTTTTACCGTTTATTTCATTGATTAATGGTATAAACGATATCATTGCAAAAACAAAACACCATA
This sequence comes from uncultured Methanobrevibacter sp., assembly GCA_902771225.1. Taxonomy (GTDB): domain Archaea; phylum Methanobacteriota; class Methanobacteria; order Methanobacteriales; family Methanobacteriaceae; genus Methanocatella. The sequence goes on from CACXWH010000088.1 coordinate 5,780, forward strand.
AATAGTTTAAAGTTGTAGCTATCCATCCGGCACTTGCCATATCAAAAAATGGGTACATTAAGAATAATGACACCCCAATTATTGTAATATACTTATTATTGTCTTTATTGATGAATTTTATAAGTAGATAAACGCCAAGAGTATAGAGTATTATGTCAAGTATTTTCCAGATAAGGTAGTTTTCTTTAGCTAAAATTACTGTAATGCAGTCTATAATTAGTCTACTGGACCATTCATAGTATCTAAAAGTTAGAAAACTGCTCAATGATTGATTTGATAAAATTTTCGCATAATGAATATCGTCACCCACAAATGCCATAATTTTGTGGAGTGCCAGCATCAGTATAAAAAAGCCGATGATGGGCAAGTTATTTTTGATGAATTGAGTTAATTTAAATTTATCTTTATCAATATTCATATTAATTCACTTTTTTAGTTATTAA
>CACXWH010000089.1 GCA_902771225.1 uncultured Methanobrevibacter sp.
ATCGCTGGGACAACGATGCAGTAAAAAATTCCAAGAAAAAAATACTATAATTTTTTTTGGTTTGCGAATCCCCGTCGTCTACACGGCGGGGAGGTTCAACATCAGAAGTCTTTGAAAGATATGAAAAGATGGCAAAAAGCGGTGTTGGCTTAATATTATCAGAAATGTTTGCATTCGATCCAAAAGATCGTTTTTATGAATATTCTAGCAATATAAACTATAGAGGATTTATAAAAGACTATAAACAGATTACGGGTATCTGTCACGAATATGATGTTCCTATCTTAGACCAATTGGCATTTTTCTATTACGATGACGGAGACAATCAAAAAGCAGAGCCAAATGATTTGACGATTGATGGAATCAGGAAACTCCAGGCTGAAGTCATAATGGTCGCCAAAAAATTCTCATTTGCCGGATTCGACGGTGTTCAAATAAATATGGGAAACAATTTCTACCTCTCCAGATTTACCAATCCTTATTTCAATCAAAGGAAAGATAAATATGGTGGAAATACCCTAAACAGGTTAAGGATTGTACTGGAAATTATCCAATTAATTAAAAAAACCATCGGATTTCATGTAAGCTGCAGAATCAATATTGAAGATGTGAGAAAAGGTGGGCTAACGCAGGAAGAAAGCATGAAGATGGCCAAATTACTGGCAGAACACGGTGCCGAAAGCATTCAGATTACCGGAAGAACCATTTCAATGAAATACGATGCTTCACAAAAGCACATATTTTTGGATTTTGCAAATAAATTAGCTCAATACATTGACATTCCAGTGATACTTGCAGGAAACTTGCGTGATATGGAAACAATGAATGGAATATTAAATACATCAAACATTGAGTTCATGTCACTTTCAAAACCTTTTATTGCACAAGCCGATTTCTTAGCAGATTGGAAAGAAAACGGAAAAGGCACTTCAAGATGCAAAGGCTGCAATAACTGCTATTCCAAAAAAGAAAGCAGATGTTTACAATTCGATGCTATTGATGATTAAATCAATAGCTATTCTTTTAAATATTTAGAAAATTATTTAACATAATTCTATTAAACCTATTTAATATGTTAGAAAAGATTACCTGGATACATGATGATTTCATCACCTTAAATGAGGCCAGAAAGGATGGCCGTGGAAAATCATTACTAGTTGAAATTGTTAAATTTGCAATCTTAATAATCCTAATAGAGATATTCTTAGCGGCAATACTAGAGGGAGGAGCAGTTCTACTTTTTAAGCCTGCAACAGAAATAGAAAAAAACTTACTTTCAATGTTTTCTTTAGCCATTATTATTCTGGTAATTATTGGAATCATCAAATTTGGTGAAAAGCGTAACCTGAGAAGTATCGGTTTTTCCAAGGACCGGGCAGTTTCATCCTATATTAAAGGATTGATATGTGGATTTGTAATGTTTGGCCTTGTTGTTTCAATCGGATATCTTACAGGACAATACAAGTTCAACGGATTTGGTTCTTCATCCATTTTTATAATAATACTTTTTTTCATCGGATTCATAATTCAGGCAATGCATGAAGAAGTAGTGTTAAGGGGTTGGATGTTTGTTTCGATATCTAGGAAAAACAGCATGTATGTGGCAATGTTTGTAAGCAGCATTGTTTTTGTTTTGATTCATATGGCAAACAGCGGAATAGATTTGCTTTCATTGGTTAATATTTTTCTAGTGGCTCTGGTCTTTTGTGTGATGTTTTTGAGATATGACAACATATGGTTTTGTGGTGCAGCACATACAATGTGGAACTTCGCAGAATCCTGCCTTTTCGGATTTGCTGTAAGTGGAAAAACTGCTTATCCCACGATATTGTCATTTAGCCAGAAAAATTTTTCGATTTTAGGCGGAGGTTCATTTGGACCCGAATCAAGCCTAATAACTACTGTTGTTCTCATACTTTCATTGGCTTTCTTCGTGTTCTATCCAAATATCAAGAAATCCCTAAAATAATGTTAATTTCATGATGAGATATTGATTGAATCAGATTCAATTGGAATAAGAAAATTGAATTAAAGGAACAGAACAATATGCATACATTTGAAATTATTAAAGCATTCTATCTGCCATTTAAAGCATATAAAGGGTTTATTTAGTTACATTTCTCTTTTTCATACTGTTCACTTGCTAAAATCAGATTAAAAGAAACAGAACACCTGACAGAATCAATGAATTTCATAAAACTCACGAAAATTATCTAAAGTAAAGGAATAAAAAAATATAAGAATTTCATTATCTTGACCTTCATTGTATTTTCAGCGGTGCTGTTTATTATGAGAACGTTGGAATATTATTTCATAATAGGAAGTCTGATTTCTGCATTAACAGAATCTTTTGCACTATTTTTCATCTTAGATTCCTTTAGTTTATTTTACCATTATTAATTGGTTCTTTTTATAGGTGGCACATAACGTTTAAGTAATAATGATAACGAAATAACCGTCACAGAACTTAATGCCATAGCCAAACCTGCCAATTCTGGTTTAAACATTATTCCAAAATTAGGATATAAAACACCTGCCGCAACAGGAATTAATATTGAATTATATGCAAATGCCCAAAAGATATTTTCCTTAATCCTTCTCATTACTTTTTTAGAAAATTGAACTGCCGCCACGACATTTTCCAAATCTCCTTCCATTACTACAACATCACCACTTTCCATTGCAATGTCAGTTCCATTGCCCATTGCAACCCCAATATCTGCTTGTGTTAAAGCAGGTGCATCGTTAATACCGTCACCTGTGAATAATACTTTTCTAGATCCATTTGATTGGATATTTCGGACAATACTTAGTTTATTTTCAGGAAGTATTTCTGCTTCAACATTATCTATGCCAACTTCATTAGCAACAGATATGGCTGTAGTTTCATTGTCGCCAGTTAACATGAAGGTTTCAATGTCCATCTTATGTAATTCATCTATGGTTCTTTTAGAATTTGGCTTGACTTTATCAGATAAACTTAAAATTCCACGAATAGATGAATCAACAGCTAAAAGAATAATTGTTTTACTTTGATTTTCCAAATCATCATAATTTTTTAATACATCCTCAGATATTTTAACAGCATTACTTTCCATCAGTGCTTTATTACCGGCCAGTATAACTTTCCCATCAATTTCTGCCTTAATACCCTTACCGGTTACATTTTCAAAGTCTACTGTATTTAATAAATCTGATCCATCAGCTTTTCTAACAATAGCTTTAGCAATAGGATGATTGGAATTTTGTTCAACAGATGCTGCGAGAGTTAATAATTCCTTATCAGAAATACCATAAGTTATTATATCATCAACTTCAGGTTTTCCTTCAGTAATAGTTCCTGTTTTATCGAAAGCCGCTACATCAATTTGACCGGCATTTTCTAAAGTATCACCATTTTTAATTAAAATACCGAACTCGGCGGCCCTTCCAACACCAACAGTAACTGCGGTTGGAGTAGCCAAACCTAAAGCACAAGGACAGGCCACGACTAAAATAGATATCAGACAGGTAAGTGAGAATAATAATGTTGCTCCCAAAATAAAATACCAGATACAAAATACAATAATGGCTATTGTTAAAATAACAGGAATGAAGTATGAAACAATAGTATTTGCGAATTTTTGAACTGGAGGTCTTGATGATTGTGCTTTTTCAACCAAACGAATAATATTTGATAAAACCGTTTGTGAACCTATTTTTAAAGCACTGATAATTAAAACACCATCCTGATTAATAGTGCCTGCAAAAACTTCCTCTCCATCTTTTTTAACTTTAGGAATAGGTTCACCATTAATCATGGATTCATCAACATAAGATTCTCCACCAATAACCTTACCGTCAACAGGTATTTTGTCTCCGGGTTTTACCAATAATTTATCTTCAAGTGAAATTTCAGCAATTTGAACTTCCTTTTGTGATATTATTTCATTATTTTCATCAACTTCAACCAGCGTAGCAGCAGTTGGTTGAAGGCCAATTAGTTCGCGAATTGAATCAGAAGTTTTCTTCTTAGCTTTTGCTTCCAGATATCTTCCAATCATTAAAAATGATGGAAGCATGATAGCAGATTCATAAAACATGAATGAATGGTCCAATATAATACCGAATGTTCCCAAAATACTTGATCCATAGGCCACAACAATACCCATTGAATACATTACATCCATATTTAGATTTTTATGAATTAAACCATTGATTCCGGCTTTTAAGATTGGAAGAGAAACATACAAGAACGGCAAAATACTTACAAGCAATGAAAGCAATCCCATAGAAGAAATATCGATGCCCACAGACTGATGTATTTGGTGAGTTAAACCCATTAAAGGATCCCACATACTATACATTAAAATCATTAGAATAGCTGAAAATATTAAACCAACAATAATACGATTTCTTTTACCTTCCAAATCTTTCCTATAAAGTTCTTCTTCATCAATTTCTGTTTGCCCATCAATTCCCAACAGTTCAAATCCCAAATTATTGATAACAACTTCCATATCATCAATTGTGACTTTACTTTTATCATAACGAACAAAAGCAGTTCCAGAAGTTAAGTCCGCCTTAACATCAAAAATTCCATCTAAGCGAATTAAAAAGTTTTCAACATTCATTGTGCATGAAGCACAATGCATTCCATCTATTCTTAAAGTAACTTCATCAGAATGCAGTTCAAATCCTAAATTTTTAACGATGGAATCCATTTCATCATAATTTATTTTTTTAGGATTGACAGTAATATGTAATTTATTTGAAGATAAATCCGCATCGACTGCTTCAACCCCCTCTTCACGTTCAAATGTTTTATTAACACTTAAAACACATGAAGCGCAGTGCATTCCTTCAATTGGTACATCCATCTCTTTAAGTTTTGCCATCTTAACACAACCATTCACTAATAGGATATATGTATACTGAATATTAATAAAGTTTAGGCATGCTAAAATTTACATATATGATACATTTATTTCCTCATGAGGAACAGTTCTTCTAAAACGCTTTTTAGGATATCCGATAATGAAAGAAGAATACAAATGTTTTGATTTATCAATATTTGGGAAAAATTCCATTAATTTATCGTGATTAATTTCATCGGATTTTAAAATGAATAATGAATAAAAGCCACCCAAACCTAAAGAATAGGCCAACAATTCTAAACGAGTATTAGCTATAACAGCACTAGTTTTATCAGATGAAAATGTTAAAATAAGTTGTTTACCTTCCCAAAGCAACGGATGATATTTTTTAGAAGATTTATCCTTTAAGTAATCACCAAATTCTTTAATCCTGAAAAATTCATTTTCTTCAGCCTTAATTATATCATAGACCAAATCCATGAATTCATCTAATTTTTCATCCAAAACAACAAATTCGACATCCTGATTATTTTGTGCAGATGGTGAATAATACGCACCTTCAAAGAGTTTATTGAAAGTTTTTTCATCAATTTTTTTCTTTTTAAACCAACGAACAGACCTTCGTTGTTTTAGAAATTGGAGTAAATCATCATAATCAATAGGGATTTGGCGAGAATCGTATTCTTCAACCCTATCTAATTGATTTTCATATTTCAAAAGAGTAATTGCGCCCTGTGGACAAACTGCCATACAATGGCCACAGTCAAAGCAGTTACTTTCCAATTCATAAGCAAATTCATCAATTTCAATATTATCTCTAATACATACGGATTTACAGAGTTTACATGCACTACATAAGTCCATATCGATTTTTAACTTCCGCGCCATCTTGAAAAACCCTCATAATATTATTTGGTTTTGTTAATATTGCCATATCATCCAAAGGATTATCTTCAATGAAAATAATGTCTGCACATTTTCCAATGCCGATAGAGCCCACATCATCTTTTCCAATGAATTCAGCTGCTTTAATTGTAGCTGATTCAATAGCTTCCATAGGAGTCATTCCAATATCAATTAAATACAATAACTCATTTAAATTATGGCCATGAGGTATAACTCCACTATCCGTTCCCATTACTATATTAACGCCTTCATCATATGCAACTTTAATATTTTCTTTATGGACTTTAACGACTTCTTTTAATTTATCGAATTTCTCATCAGCATAGATATCCCATACAGGAAAGCCATGTTCATATAAAAATTGATGAACCAGCAAGGTTGGAACTAAAGTAACATTGTTTTCAACCATTCTTTTGGAA
>CACXWH010000090.1 GCA_902771225.1 uncultured Methanobrevibacter sp.
ATTGATTATATGAATCCGCTTATTCGAGATAAGGTTAGGACATTAATGGATCAATCTGAAGATGATTTGGATTATATCAAAAGAAGTTATATCTTTGTTAGGAATGATATTCCTCACTCATGGGACATTAAAACAGAAGTAGTTTCAAGAACTGCCAGTGATGTGCTTAAAAATAAAACTGGAATCTGCTGGACAAAATCATGTCTTCTTGCAGCACTTTTAAGAGCAAATGGAATTCCGTCAGGCATCAGTTACCAACTGCTTACAAGAGCAGATGATGATAGTGAAGGTTATATGATTCATGCTTTAAATACAGTGTATTTAAAAGATTTTAATAAATGGATCAGACTCGATGCTCGAGGAAATAAAGAAAATATTAATGCATACTTCAGTTTGGATGAGGAACACTTAGCCTATACTGTCCGAAGTGAATTGGGCGAAATTGACTATCATGATAATCATGCAGATTTAGATGATAGGCTGGTTAATATTCTGATGGAAAGTGAGAGTATACAAGAAATTACAACAGACTTTGAGTTTTAGTCAAATTCACATCAATAAAGTTAATATTAAGCAAAAAAATAGATTTTTTTTTTAAGATTGAATAAGGATAAATTTGTTAAATAAATCTTGACACATCCTCATTCAACATTCATAACTATAGGTTGGCATCATGCCACCAAACATCATAAGATGTCAAATAATATTTTAAATATCAATATTTATAAATGTTTTTATTTGGCCTAATTTTAAGTTAAAACAATATTTTATTACTAAAACAATTTTACACATTCAGAACAATATTTATTTTAAAAAATAATAAATCTTAAATAGTTTTAGGATAAAATATCTAATTCTAAAACATTAATATAAATTATGTAACTGTTGTGTTTTCATTCTATACTCCAACTTTTAGGTTGTGGATGAATTGCAAAAGAATAATTTTTATATAAATTATTAAATGCTTATTTATATATTATCATTCAATATATTGAATAAATTTTTATATTATATCATTCAATATATTATCAAAGAGGTGATTATCATGAATCCTGAAAATGAAGATTCATTTTATGATTTTTTACAAAGTCAAATTACGGACACTCCATTATCCCTAAACAATGAATTGTCCAATATGGGAGTTAAATTTAACCATAGGGATGATTTTGATGAAATAAAACTTTTAATGGATGAATTTATCGATGGAAATAATGTTAATCGTTATATTGTATTGCCCGGTCTAAGGGGTGTTGGAAAAACAACAATTCTATTTCAGGCATATGACTATCTATTGAATCAAAAAAATATCAATCCCGAACAGATTTTATATTTTTCATGCGAAGAGCTAAATAAAATAGAAGACTGTGATATCTATGATACAGTTAAATATTATCTAAAGACATTCCATAACTCATCACTGCAGACGCTCAACGAAAAGATATTCCTATTAGTCGACGAGTCGCACTTTGACAAGGATTGGTCGATTTCAGGCAAACTAATCAATGATAAATCAAAAAACATTTTCATGATTTTTACTGGTTCATCTGCAATAAATCTGGAGTATAATGCCGAAGCAGCGAGAAGAATGATAAGATATCCGATAACACCATTAAATTATTCACAACACCTAAAATTAAAATACAATTATCAAACTGACATTTCCAATGATTTGGTTGACTTATTGTTCAATGGTAATGTTGATGCTGCAATCATAAAAGAAAATAAGATTAATCGTGATTTATTGAATTTAAAGAATTATAATTCTATGGATTGGGATAACTATTTTAAATTCGGCGGATTTCCATCTGTGATGCATGATACCAATTACAGAAATGCATCAAAAAAATTGTACTATTCGGTTGAAACTGTAGTGACAAAAGATCTGGGAACAATGAACAACCTAACGGCCAATACGCAAACCAATGCATTAAGGTTGATGAAATTTTTAGCAGAAAAATACCCTGGTGACATATCACAAAATGCACTTGCAAATAAAATCAAAACATCGGCTGGAAGTGTAAATACAATAATGGACTTGCTTGAAAAGACTCATTTAATATTTCACACAGAACCCTATGCCGGTGCAAATGCAAGAGCAAAAAAATCAAGGCAATACTATTTTGCAACCCCAAGCATAATGCATGCAATTAATCTCAAATTCGGATTTTCATCTATAAAATTGAGCGAATATGAAGGGATATTGCTTGAAACATTAGTCGGGTCGAACCTCGTCAACCTGAAAAATAGTGAAAGATTCTTTGATTTTGGCATATTTTATGACACATATAAAGTGAAAAAGCAGCGTGTTGACTTTATAATAAAAAAAGATTTTGATGAGGTAATTCCAATAGAAGTTGGGCATGGCAATAAAGGTACCAGTCAAATCAATGATGCGATAAGAAGATATAAAGCTCCACATGGAATTGTTATATCAGATACAACAAAAACTATTGAAAAAGTTGATAATGTAATATTCGTGCCAATAAAAACTTTTTCATTAATGTAAAATATTGAAATTTGGGAAGTATAATTTATTTCCAAATTTTATTTTTAGACATAATTGTGGGTTTTTTTAAGTATTATAAAATCAATAATTATTAGTGTAGGAGCTAAAAGTACATTATATTTTGTATAGTATACGGGCAACAAGATTTTACAATGATTTATAATATCTATTAAACTTTAATATTTGTTTTAGCATGTAATAACTTAGTATTGATTATCAGATAATTTAATCAATTATTATTCATTCTTATTTTTATAAAAAAAGTTTTTTAATTAATTATTTTTTTATATTTACTATAGGATAGTGCAGCAAGAGTCGATATTCCTAATATAAATATGCTAATTAATGTAATGGATGATTCAGTGAATACAATGCCTTTATAAAAGTACTCGATAAAAGTCCTGAATAATGGGATAAAATACCATTGAGCAACATAAATTCCAGTTACGTGTTTACTTAACATTGTAAATCCATTAATGAGTATGTCTGGTAGAAATTTAGATATATTCCAACAAAAACCTAATAAACCGTGAATTAAAATTATACGTACTATTGCATCAAGGGTTGTGATAAAATATGCATGTGCATTATCAGAGATAGATCCTGCAGGTACGGGGGTTAAATTACAAAGAATAAATATTAATGGAATAATTAAAAATACAGGCCATAATTTAAAGAACTGGGATTTGTCTTTGACTCTAATGAAATAACTTCCATAAACCATACCTGCTACTGGAAAGATAAACCAATTGAATAATGGAAATACTGTACACTGGTGAAGAATGGTTCCTATAAAATATCCGAAGAAATAATTTAAGAAGATATTATTAAAATCAACAAAGCATACAAAACTTCCGATTATAGAAAATATAATTGCCAGAATCAACATTTTTTTATTAGAAATATTAAATCGTTTAAGAATTCCAATAAGTATGAATGCAATTCCAGCAAATATTAAAATATCGACCTTAAACAATGACAATATTGTAAATTGGGGTATTGGAATGTTTAACATATTGTCTAAAACATTTGGGAGTATTTGTGCTCCAATATTTACAAAATATCCAAGCAACAATAATTCCACACCTCTTTTAATAAGAATGTTATATTGATTATGTCTTGAGAAAACAATGCCTATTCCCATACAAAACATGAAAACAGGTGCAGCAATGTTTGCCACCATCTGATTTAAAATCATTTCAAATCCTGGACTAATTGAAAGGTTAGAAAAAGATGCAAAAATTATTACATGACAAAAAATCATGAAAATGATTGCCAATGCTTTTGCAATATCCAACTCCTTTTGTCTTCCAGTATTAACTTTTTTATCTGATAGAAAATTCATTTTTTAAACCCTATAAAAAAAATAATGTATATTTTTCCAAACTTTTAGTATGATTATAGTTAGATTTTTATTTGATATATAATTATGGATTATATTTTTGAATATTTTATTAGGAAAGATTCATTTCAAACTCATACAAACCACACTACATCCTAGCAGACAAAGTATATGGTACAGAACCAATAAGAAAATGCATAAATGAAGAAGTAGGTTCATTCGACCAAATACCGTTAAAAACATGAGCAAAAATAGGACATTACAGATTAAATAGTCCAACAATCTTCTGGCACGACGTTTATACATGAAGAATGAACGTGAAAAGTATTATGCCTGTAATAAAAAGAAGATTCAACGGAGGAAACTATAGCAGAAGCATAAAACTTCAAAATAAAGAAACTAAACTCAAAAATGTATTATATGACATTTACAGAGCAATTCAGATATTTTAAATGAGGGTTTCTACAAGGTTCATTCTCTTTTTAGAATTATGAAAATAAACGCCATTAAAGCCCCGGCAATGATAAACCACTGAATGAATCTATTACCATAACTATGCATGAATGTGAAAAGTATGGCGGCAGAGACAATAACTCCAGATAAAGAAATTATAGGTTTATCTAATTTTGTTATTAGAAAGATGCTGAGTGTAAACTATGTAATAATCATTAATCGAAATAAGTGAAAGTATAATCAATATTACACAAATTATCATGACTATTAATGCCATATTTAACAGTATTTTTCTTAAAGTCTTATTTTTTTTCCCTCCATCATCTTTGATTTTTGCATGCTCTTTTAAAGATTCAGTTTCATTATCAGAATTGAACGTTTTAATGACATCTTTATTTTTGTATTTTTTATCAAAATTCTTGAATAAATATCTTAAGAATACATAAAATATAATCGCAGATAGTATCTCAGAAATAGTTATTCCAATCAAGACACAGTGGTTGATACCCTGCATATTCAATACATATATTAAACCGCATTGCACACAAAGTTTTATGAAAATGAAAAACAGGGAATACATACTTTTTCCAAAACCGTCTAACATTTTTGAAGAAACAATGGTAAATGGAAGTGAAATCATTATAACTGTCCCAAGAATTGCGATCCAGAATATTTCTGTCTGCATTCCGGTAATGGAAAAAAGGCTAAATGCATAATCGCGCAAAATTATGAATGCTATCATCACTACAATTGTTGTTATAACACATATTTTAAGTGTGTATTTATACATTTTATATAATTCATCGAATTCATGTGCACCGAATAAATGTCCTGTAACGCTCATTAATGCCCTACCATAACCCCTAACAGGTGAATTCAATAAAGTTTTAAGTTTATTTGATGTGGAATAAAGTACTGGTCCAATAGGTCCCATTGTTATTGTTAATATGCCATTAATAAATGATGATGTGAAAGTCCATAATCCCTCATCCAGGAAATTAGGAAGGGCAACTTTGCAAATTTCAATAAGTATATATGGGTGGAATTTAAAGTATTTTCTAGATAAAGGAATTTTTGTTCTTTTAAGCAGATACATTAATACGAAAACTATAAATGGAATTAATGAAGATAAAATAGTAGCATATGCTGCTCCTTTAACTCCTAAATTCAAATTAAAAATAAAAATAGGATCCAATATTATATTTAAAATATTTGATGATATTATGAATATGGTCGGAATTCTTGAATTTCCTTCTGCCTGTAAAGTTTCAGAGAAAAAATTAACAAACATGAATACATATGCAAAAGTTAGAATTGGCATCAAATAATCCATAGCTAAAAGATATGAATCAGCAGAGTCTACACTATATAACATTTCCTGAGCAAATACAGCACAAATTAATATAAAAAACCATATTATATTGGTAAGAAGGATTCCATGAATTAGTGTATTATATCCACTTTCATAATCGCCAAACCCAATATAACGGGACATCAGGGAATTAGTTCCCCGTCCAAGTGAATCGCCGAATGAAAATACAAGAGAAACAAAAGGGATTGAAATACCCACTGCAAAAGAAGCATGAATGTTTATTTGTGTTATCCATGCCATATCAACAATACCATAAATGGAATCAAAAATACAAAAGGCTATTATTGGTATACTCAATTTCCAAAAAGATTTTTTAGGTTGTGAAACCAAATCAACTTTTTCATTCATCATTAAAAATTTTATTTTTCTTTAATATAAATATGTTTCACATTATGTTTCTAATAATGTGGAGGATGTGATGTTTGTTGCAACATGTAGTTTAAAATTTATATAATATTCAGTCAAATATTATGGTATCGCAGATAAAGTAGTAAATATATTGTATAGTATACGGGCAAAATCCCTTTTATGAAGTTTTTTAGATTTATAATACAATTTGTTATTTTATTTTATATTTAACCAATTCTAATGGTGTGAGTAATTAAATGGAAGATTATTTAATTGAAACTCCAAGCATTGATTATGTGAATTTTCATATCCAAGAAAGGGTTCAGGAATTAAAGAATCAATCAGATGATAATTTGGATTATATCAAAAGAAGTTATATCTTTGTTAGGAATGAAATTCCTCACTCAGAGGATATTGAAACAAATATAGTTTTAAAAACCTCCAACGATGTGCTTAAAAATAAAACTGGAATCTGCTGGATAAAATCCCTCCTTCTTGCAGCACTTTTAAGAGCAGATGTGTAATTTTTAGACAGTTAAACTATAAAGTTTAATTTATAACTAAAACTTTTTAAATTTTTATAAAAGTTAAACTTATATATTAAATTATATCATATATGATAACATGGTTAAGAGAGATTTGTATTTAAATAGGATTATTCCATTAATTGACAATGAATTAATTAAGGTAATAACTGGAATCAGAAGATGCGGCAAATCTTATATGTTGGGATTAATTAAAAATGAGTTGATTAATCGTGGAATTGATGATGATCACATTATTTTAATCAATTTTGAATCAGCAAAATATCGAAATGTGAGCAATGCTCGTGAACTTGACTTATTAATTGAAAGTCTTGTTGAGAATGTTGATGGTAAGGTATATTTGTTTTTTGATGAGATACAGAATGTTGATGGCTGGGAAAAATCAATTAATGCATGTCGAGTAGATTGGGACTGCGATATTTGCATAACTGGTTCAAATTCTAAATTATTGTCTGGAGAACTTGCAACTCACTTGACTGGTAGATATTTTGAAGTAAAAATGTATCCCTTTTCATTTAAGGAGTTCCTTGACTATAAACAGCAGTCCTCATCAGAAGAGTTGTTCAATGAATATGTGGAATATGGTGGATTTCCACAGTTATTCAGTTTAAACGATGAAGACAAACTCAAATACCTCCATGACCTGTTCAATTCAATATTGTACAACGATTTGATTTCAAGATATCAGATAAGGGATGTAAACATACTGGAAAGGCTAATAATATTTTTAATGGATAATGTAGGTAAAACATTTTCAGCCAAAAGCATTTCGGATTATTTAAAACAAGAGGAACATGTTAAAATTGCTCCAAAAACAATTTACAACTATATTGATTACTTTACAAATTCGCTGTTAATAAAAAAAGTTCAAAGGGAAAATGTTGAAGGAAAAGAGATTTTAAAAATTCATGAAAAGTATTATGTTACTGATCATGGATTCAATCAGGTTTTCAATGGCAGAAATTTAACCAATGTTTCAAGAACCATAGAAAACATTGTATATGTTGAACTTTTAAGGGAAGGCTATGATGTGACAGTTGGCAAAATCGGTGATTTTGAAATTGATTTCGTTGCTAAGAAACATAAAAGTAAGGTTTATATCCAGGTAACATATTCTTTATCTTCTGATGAGACTATTGAAAGAGAGTTTAGACCTTTATTAAAAGTTAAGGACAATTATCCAAAATATGTGATTTCCACTGATAAGTTTGATTTTTCACAGGAGGGGGTTATTCATCAAAATTTAATTGACTTTTTAGTGAATGGATTGAAATATTAATGTGTCGGAGCTAAAAGTATCAAATATCTTGTATTGTATATGGGCAACAAGATTTTGCATTGATTTCTAGCATTTATCTAAATGATGCAAGAATACCATGACCTCTTCAAGGTCATGGATGAATTGCATTATTGGGTGCACTATCTTTTTTAATTAATTTTATTGTGTTTAATTTTATTTTGTATTTTTTGGAGGCTATTTTGGCTCTTGAATTTTTGTTCAGTATACTTTTTTGTTATTGGATTATTAAATAATTGCTTGGGGTATGAAAAATTGTTTTGGGTTTGAAAAATTGCTCTGAGTTCGTTATTCGTTAGATAGGATTGGACGATTGCTCGTCCGCACCCTCTTAAGAACCGTACGTGTTCGTTTCCAAACATACGGCTCAAGCAGAACTTTATCCGAAAGTTCAGTCATGATATTTCATCGATTCATGAAGTAGTTCTCTTTACTTTTGTCATATGGTGAATTATTGTGTGTTATCATTTTATGTCGCTTAATCTTAGTCCAACTCATTTTAATTAAATGATTCTCTTGTTTAGGACCAGTTAGTACCCATTTTCCACGAGGATATCCATCATCGTATTCTGGGAAATATTTTCTTTTAATCCATTTCCAACCTTTATTTGGGTGCAAACGGCGCAAAAACTTATATATTTTGTTCCATATATAGTAATCCATATCTGAAAATATCTTTTTAGCAACAGTAGGTTTCCAATAATTGGCAGTGCCAATTATTAAAGGGTTTACAGAGTCTATCAGACTGTCCACGTTGTCTCCGTGATGCCATCTGACTCTTTCAGACACTTTAGCTTTAAAATTTTTGATACTATCTTTTGATGGTTTAATCAAACATTTTAAACCTTTATTAGTTTTATATTGTCTGAAATTGAATCCTAGAAAATCAAATCCTTCAGAAATGTGTGTAATTTTAGTTTTATCTTCTGCAAGTACCAATCCTCTCTCGGAAAGGTAGTTTTCAAGAATTTTAGGTACTTTTTCGATGTCTTCTCGGGTTCTTGCGAAAATAACGAAATCATCGGCATATCGAGTAACACGATATTTTCCTTTAGTTTCATAAAATTCTTTGGTTTCACCATTTCGTATTTGAGTTCTCTTCTTGTAAGGGATGTTTAAATAGTCTTCAAGTCCAGTTAAAGCAACATTTGCCAGTAAAGGTGAAAGTAATCCTCCTTGAGGAGTACCACTTATAGTCCTATTAAACACACCATTATCAACATATCCCGCTTTTAAGTACCTTTCTACCAGTTTAATCAACGGAAAACCTCTAATTTTACTTAAAATAAACTCGTGAGATAAATTATTGAAGCAATCTTTAAAATCACCTTCAAATACTTCACAGAATTTATTGTTGTGGATAATGTTAAATATTCGTTCTACGGCGTCATGAACTCCTCTTTTCGGTCGAAATCCATAACTGATGGGTTCAAAATTGACCTCCATTTGAGGTTCCAACGCCATGCGAATAATTTCTTGATACACCCTATCAATAATGGTTGGTATGCCCAAAGGGCGTAATTTACCATTTTTCTTACGAATATAATGTCTATGCGCAGGTTTTGGAACATGTTTAGATATATTCCTAGTTTTGAGTTTATCAACTAATTCTCCACGTTGTTTATCAGTTTTGATGACTTTTCCATCGATTCCAGGTGTTATTTTACCTTTATTAATTTGTGTAACACGTTTAACTGCCATTAAAATGGCAGATTCACTTCTCACCAATATTCTTTCTAAATCTCGTACTTTTCTTGAATCTCCTATGCTTTCGGCATGATATATCCGTTTCTGTAACTTATCTACATACTTCTCGACCTTGTACCAATTGATACTAGACCAATCCGTAGCGCATTGTGTTGTGGACTCATAAACATCATTGTTTTGAGCGTATCTCATCTTATCACTAATCCTTTGAATAAATTACTTCTTATTCCGTTTTATATTCACGTTTTCCACCAATCAGAAGTCAGCCATGTTATCCATGCCACACACGAAGGCGTGGTATCCATTATAGTTATTATTCCCATTATTTCCTATTGTCTTTCGACTGTTAATGGCTTTTGCTTTCTCTGATATCCATTACCTCCTAAGGAATTAGGCTTCATTTACAATCCACTTACTCACAGATAGTTGTGAGACCTCGTGAGGCTTACCAAGTTGATCTACTTCAGAAGCGAATGAATTAAGGTTCAATCTGTACTCCGGCAAATTACTGTAAGGTTATGACTAAATAATCACGTAATCATTGATTATTTCTATGAATTTGCTATTCAATAGTAGTTAAATTAAGTTTAACGTTGCATTCTACCTATTGGCTTGATTTACGAAGCTTACAATTGTTCACTCACGTTAACCTTTTTTCACTCTTTCCCTAGCACATAAGTACAATGAATGCTTTATACTTATTTATGCATAATATCATGCAACCTCATAATCAATCACTTAATTATGAGTTTCTATGGGGAAAATCCCGTCATAACGAGGATTGAAATAAAATTTCACTGATTTAAATGGGAAATAGACCCTAGCTTGTCGCACGATTACTTTTCAAATGCTCTCGGATAAATGCCATATAATATGTAGGTTTATAATATGTAATATAGAAAGATAGGGAAAAACTTCAATAAGTTAATTTTTTTCCTTTCT
>CACXWH010000091.1 GCA_902771225.1 uncultured Methanobrevibacter sp.
CCTATGGAGAAGGCTTTAATTTTTTATTATTTATATTTTACTATTTGATTGTTAAAGTATTACTTATATAATAATATTAGAGAAATATATATATCGTTAATTAAATTAACAAAATTTTAATTACGAAAGAAGGTGACATATTTGACTGATAGAGTAGTTATATCTCCTACAACTCGTCAAGAAGGCCATGCCGAATTGGTTATGGAAGTTGACGACGAAGGGATTGTTACAAAAGGTATGTATTTTAGTATAACTCCTGTAAGGGGTTTAGAAAAGATGGTTCTTAGCAAAGCTCCTGAAACCGCACCTGTTTTATGTCAAAGAATTTGTGGTGTTTGTCCAATTCCACATACTTTGGCTTCTGCTGAAGCAATGGACATGGCATTAGGTATTGAAATTCCTAAAGCAGGTAAATTGTTAAGAAAAGCTGTCGCAGCAGCACATGGTATTAACAGTGCAGCAATTCACCACTTCTTGGTTGCACCTGACGTTGTCCCTGAGGACAAATTCGCAGATGCAGTTAACAGTGTAAGTGAAGTCAGAAAAACTGTTCAATATGTTGTTGACATGATTGCTGGTGAAGGTATTCACCCATCTGATATAAGAGTTGGTGGTATGGCAAGAAACATTACTCCATTCACCAAAGAAAGATTAATCGAAAGGATGACTGCACTTAAACCAAAACTCGAAGCACACGTAGAATTTATCAAAAACTGTGTTCTCGAAGCGGGTTTACCTAAAGATTTAGGTGTAGTTAACCAACCTTTAATGGCAGCTGATGCAACTTACGGTACCAACGAATTTGACATGAGCAAATTCTCCGAAGTATTGCCAGAATCATGGTATGATGATCCTGAAATTGGTAAAAGAGGATGTTCAGTTATTCCATTATGGGAAGGCGTAAATGTTGAAACCGGTCCTAGAGCAAGGATGGAGAAATTTGCAGGTTTCAAAGACAAAGGTGTAATCGCACAACACGTCGCTCGTGCAGATGAAATGATTAAAAACTATAATGCTTGTTTAGAAGCATTAGATGCAATTGATCCTGCTGCACCAGCAAATGTTAGTTACGATAAAAGAGGAACTGGTGAACTTGGATTTGGTGTCATCGAAGGTCCTAGAGGAACTGATGTACATATGGCAAAAGTTGTGGACGGTAAAACCGCATTCTATTCTGCAATTGTACCAACTACTTGGAACATTCCAACAATGGGTCCTGCAACTGAAGGATTCCATCATGACTTTGGTCCACATGTAATTAGGGCATACGACCCATGTTTATCATGTGCTACTCACGTAATGGTAGTTGACGATGAAGACAAAGCTGTTCTCAAAAACGAAATGGTGAGAATTTAGATAGTGGAGGAATTATTTAATGCCTTATGATTCGGATATAATCATTATTGGATGCGGAAATATATTATTCAAAGACGATGGTTTTGGTCCTATCCTCATTAATATTTTACAAAAATATTTTGATGATAAAAATGATTATTACGATCCGGCTGTCACTGCATATGTTGAAGATGAATTTGATAAAGAGATCTTATCAGAAATTCAGGATAAATTCGAAGGTATAACTTTACCTGAGGGTATTCAATTTGTAGACGGCGGTACAGCAGCTCCAACAAATTTTTTCCCGTTATATAGTGAATATGACTGGAAAAAGTTAATCGTGTTAGATGTTGTGGAGTTTGACGCTGAACCTGGAACTGTTGATTCATTTGATCCAATGATTATGGAAAAAGGCAAATACGACAATCCTCATGGGCTGACTGTTGAAGAACCTCTTCAGGAGATTGCTCAAAAATGTGAAGTTGTTGTCGTTGGGTGCAAACCCGCTTTAATTCCAACTCCGGATGTAGATGTAGGTTTAACTGAACCTGTTGAAAAGGCTATTCCTAAGGCTATTGATATTATTTTAAATGAAATCGGGGTAAAATAATGTTTGATAAATTGAAAAAAGCTTTTGGAGGTTCCCCTGAAGAAGCACCAAAAGTAGAGAAAAAAGAAGCTGCTCCTGCAGAAACTAAAGCTCCTGCTAAAGAAACTAAAGCTGCTTCTAATAAACCACGTATCGGTTACATACACTTAAGTGGTTGTACTGGTGATGCAATGTCTTTAACTGAAAACTATGACATTTTATCCACTGTTTTAACTGATATGGTTGATATTGTATACGGACAAACTTTAGTTGATAAATGGATTCACGGAACTTACGCTGAAGAAATGCCAGAAATGGACGTATGTTTGATTGAAGGATCCGTTTGTTTACAAGATGAACACAGTGTTCATGAAATATTGGAAGCAAGAAAAAAATCTGGTTTAATTGTTGCATTCGGTTCATGTGCAGTTACCGGTTGTTTTACAACCTACGCACGTGGTGGTCAACAAGCACAACCTAAACATGAATCATTCTTGCCTATTAGTTCATTAGTTAAAGTTGATGCAGCACTTCCTGGATGTCCTGTAGCTCCTGAAATGATTGCAAAAACCGTTGTAGCAGTATGTGAAGGCGATTTAGATTACTTAAAACCTGCAATGGATTTAGCTGCATGTAATGCTGGATGTGGCTGTGATGTATTAACTAACGTAGTCCGTCAAGGATTATGTTCTGGATGTGGAACTTGTGGTCTAGCTTGTCCAACAAGGGCAATGGGCTACTCTGAAGGTAGACCTAGCTGTGATAGAGACAGATGTATTAAGTGTGGAACTTGTTACGTAATGTGTCCAAGATCATGGTTACCTGAAGGAAGAATTAAAAAAGAAACAGGACTCTAGGAGGATTGGATATGCCATTAGGTACTTACAAAGAAGCAGTATCTGCAAGATCTACTGAACAAAAAATATTAGACGTATCACAAGACGGAGGAATTGTTTCAGCATTATTATGTTATGCAATCGATGAAGGAATCATTGAAGGTGCTGTAGTTGCTGGAACTCCTGATGATGATTGGAGACCTATTCCTACTGTTGTAACTTCATCTGACGAAGTTATTGCAGCTGCTGGAACTAAATACTCAATGTCCCCAACCTTATCTGCATTAAAAGATGCTGTACGTCAAAACGGTCTCGAAAAAGTTGGTGTAGTTGCAACTCCATGTCAAGTACAAGGTTTAAGAAAAGCTAAAGCTTATCCATTCACAAGATTTGTCACCGAAAAAATTAACTTAATAATCGGTATCTACTGTATGGAAAACTTCCCAATGGCTTCTCTTGATACTTTTGCAACTTCCAAATTAGGATTCGACTCCTTAACTGAAGCTAGTAAAATGGATATCGGTAAAGGTAAATTCTGGTTAACCAAAGACGGTGAAGACAAAGGTTTAGCTATTAAAGAAACTCACGGATACGAACAAGCTGGATGTAACGTATGTCAAGATTATGTTGCTGAATGGGCTGATGTATCTACCGGTTCTGTTGGATCTCCTGACGGTTGGTCCACTGTTTTAACCAGAACCGATGATGGTAATAGTATCTTTAAAGCAGCAGTTGATGCTGGTCTTATTGAAACTAAACCAATGGATGATGTAAAACCGGGTCTTCCTTTACTTGAAAAATTAGCTAAAGGTAAAAAAGACAAAAATACTGCAGAACGTGAAAGAAGAGCTAAAATGGGTGTACGTATCCCTACTATTTACTAATCTTCTTTCTTTTTCTTTTCTTTTTTTAAAAAAAATAAGTAAAAAGAGTATAAATACTCTTTATAATGTTGTAACTGTACAGCCTTCTTTTTCTACAATTACAGTGTGTTCCTTTTGTGAAACGAAACAATCTTTTTTCTCTTTTAATGGTGCGTATGGGTATATTGCCATTGCATCTGAAAGTTGTTTTAATGCAATGTTTCCTCTTCTTTCTCCGAATTTGTCTGTTATCCATCTTCCGGAAAATGGCAGATATTGATTATTGCTTTGAATATAATTTAATACTTTCTGTGTTGATTTCATTCTGAATGGTTTATTTGCCATATATGAGTATATGTAATGGCCCGGAGCATCATTTACATAGCCGGTGCCGTTTGTTGCAAAAGGTTCTATTGCTATGGCCTGTCCCTCATCCAAAACCATTGGGTCATGGTTGTCATAATTTGGGACTGAAATTCCTGCGTGTAAATTGTACTGTTCTAAGCTGTGGCCTGTTAGGTTGAATATGGGGTTTAAATTATAATCTTCAATTGCTTCATGAACTGCGGCTCCAATTTTTCCAAGTTCCACTCCTGCACGTACCGTTGATATGGCAGCTTCAAGGCCTGCTGCTGAAGCTTCAATAATTTCTTCATGTAAATTTATTTCATCTTGAGAATAATTTTCATCAATATTTCCTTCAGCCATTATTGTTACAGCAGAATCTGCAATACATCCGTCTACTTCTGCTCCCAAATCAAGTTTAACCATATCTCCCGCACGTATAACTGTTTTATCATTGGCAGGGGAAGTATAATGTGCAGCAACTTCATTAATTGATACATTGCATGGAAATGCTATTCCTGCATCCTGCTTTAATATTTCTCCTTCCACATATTCGACTAAATCCAAAACTAAACATCCTTCTTTTATCATTTTTGAAGCGTCAGAGCGAATTTTAGAAACTATTTTTCCAGCTTGTATATAAGAGTCAATCATAATTATCACTTTACAATAATAAATGTTATATTTAATAAGATTTATATATTTATTATATATCGATATATTTGGAGGTAAATTATGAGTATGAACATTCCAACAATTCCGGATCAAATGTTTATATTAATTTTAGTAGTAATTCTTGCATTAGTTATTATTATCATTGTCTTCCAATGGAGAAAAGTTTCTCAAGCTAAAACCTCTGTTGAAATGCTTGAAAAAGAAATCCAACTTAAAAAAATGTCTATGGTGGAAAAAGACATAGAAACCAAAAGATTAATGGACAATCCTATTCCTTTACCACAGGACCAACAAGATTCTCTTAAGGCAATTAGACAATCAACTACTGATGTGAGAAACGAAATTGGTTATTTACATAGTGAGATAAATGAAAGATTAGCAAGATTAGAAGCACAAACTGAACAGAAAAAGTTAGAAAAAATGCTTAAAGAAATCGAAGCTAAAGAGAAAAAACTCAATAAACAGAAATAGGTGGTATTATGGAAGCTATTGAAATTGTTGCCATCGTTATTTTAGTAATCGCTATTATAGTTTTAGTTTATTATTATCTATTAAATACTCCAACTGCTATGAATAAGCTTAAATCTTATATTCCTACTGGTGCAGATGCACATATGAGTGAAGTGATTAGTCAAAATACTAATTACCCTAAGTTGAATAAAGAAAATGACTCTGAATCTGTTACTAAAAGAATTAAAGTTAAATTAAATGATATTGATATGTCTGGAATCAATACTGATGCTTTTTCTAATAAGCTTGATGCATTTTTAGATGAAAAAAGTGATGAATTGATTAAAGATTGGTCTCTTGCAACAACTAATGATTTAAAAGAGTTGGAAGCTAAATTTTTAGAAACCAGTGAATCTGTTGATGCTTTAGACAAAGATTATCAAGAATTTAAAAAGTCTTCTATGGAATTCCAAAAAACTACAGAAGACAAACTTAATGATATAGATAAGAGAATTGAAGCTTTAGAAAAATAATTGTTTTTAATATGGGATTAAAAAATATCCCTATTTTAACATTTATAGAAAGTTTTATATATTATCTTTAATATATTATTAATATCGATTTATTTTTGTGTTATATAGCAGGGTGGGGTAGTCTGGTGATCCCGCAGGGCTCATAACCCTGAGATCCCTAGTTCAAATCTAGGCCCTGCTACTTTTAATTAATATTTTTCATGGCAAGTTAAAGACAGCTGCTGGTTATTTATAACTAAGGAAACTCCGCCCATCACACAGATTATGGCATTGAAAAATGTATGCTGAGAAGTATGGCAATGGAGCAGAAACGACACGGCTTTTAATGGTTGACGATGATATTTAATTGAGGACATTAAAAGAAACGGTGAAACGGCCACCCCATAAGGTGCAAGAACAAAGTTGCTGATGATCACTGTTGTAGGCAAGGTAGTTCGCTAAGATGAATGCTGTTAAAACAGAAGGTGGGTTACTCTTAACAGGCCATGAATA
>CACXWH010000092.1 GCA_902771225.1 uncultured Methanobrevibacter sp.
AGCAGTATTTTTAATATTTCCAGTAACATTAACTAAAGTAATTATTTCCAAAGTTTTAGACTGACCAACACTTAAAGTACCAACAGACCATTTACCATTTGCATAATTACCATTAGAACTTTTAAATACCAAACCACTAGGAATAACATCATTTACTACAACTTCATGGGCAATATCCGGACCATTATTCTTAACGGTTAAAGTCCACTTAACCAAATCACCATAATTAGGACTGGTAACATTAGCCGTTTTAGCAATAGCCAAATCAGCAGCCTTTGCAACAGTTATTTTTTGAGAATCTTGATTATTTGTAGTATTCCAATCAAATTCAGAAGCAGAAACTGTAGCTTTATTAGTTATATCACCAGTTTTATTAATTAAAGTAGTAATTTTAAGGGTTGCAGTTTTACTTTTTGCTAAATTACCAATATTCCAAACACCATTTGAATAGCTACCAACAGAAGCTGTTGATGATTGATAAATTAAACCTGCAGGCAAAACATCATTCACTTTAACACCAGTTGCATCATTTGGACCATTATTTACAACATTAACTGTCCAAACAACCTGATCATGATAATTATATTCGGAATAAGTTGAGTCTTTACTAACAGCCACATCAATTTTTGATTTTACAACAAAAGTTGTTTGATTTGAAATGGCCTTATAATAATTGTCTTCAAAGTGTGTTGCAGTTACTGTATAAGTTCCTACTTTTAAATTATTAAGTACTTTACTGACTTCACCTAAATAATTTGATTTTAAAGTGTTATTATAGACAACAGTCCCATCAGAATGTTTTACTGTTAATAAAACATCAATATTATATTCTCTAGAGTCCTGATATAGTTGACCACTGTTTGTTGCTCCAGAAACAGGAGTTTCATCATTTACTTTAATGTATCTGTTGGATGCAGCATTATAAATTGCATTTGAAACAGCCAAATTATCATAATCTGCAATATTGTTTCCACCATATATTACAGCTCCAACTTTTTCGCTTTCACCGTAATAAATATCCTTTGCATAAATAGGAAGTGCATAAACCCAAGCTTGGTTTTTTGTCATTACATTGTTTGTAACTTTTAAATCCTTACCTGATTTATCATAATAAATTGCACTACCATTTCTTGCAACATTATATTCAAATCTGTTATTATTTACACTATCCAATGTCCCATTGATATAAATAGCTCCTCCCAATCCATCATCTTTAACCCTCGGATTAGCAATAGCAGTATTATATCTGAAAGTTGAACCTTGAACTGTTGTAGATTCACCATTTACAAAGACCGCACCAGCATTATGTTCAGCACTATTATAATTAAAATATGAATCATGAATTCCAAGTGTTTTTGTATCAACAAAGACTGCACCACCATCTATTGAAGCGTAATTCTTATCAAAATTACAGTCATCTATTGTAATACTGTATCCCGCTAATTTTATAGCACCACCATAAGGAGCACTGTTTGAATTAAAATCACAGTCAACAATCTTGAGATTCATTGAGTTTATACCATCAACATTGGAAATTGCACCACCATAATAATTTGCAGTATTTGATTTGAATGTACAATTTTTAATTGTACCTGAACAATGGGAGGTTAATGCTCCCCCAAAATCTGCAGAATTTTCTTCAAATATACAATTTTCATAAGTAACACCATCTCTTAGACAGCTTGCACCACCGTGAGATAAATAGCCGTCATTTATGGAAACAGCTTTATTTTTAATAAATTTACAATCTTTAATTAATGAATTTGTAATGAATTCTTCTTTTCCTACCTGAATTGCACCCCCATATACACTTCCACCATTTGGATTATATACTCTGTTTGATTCAAATAAACAATTTAATATTCGTGTATTATAACCATAAGCTCCAATAGCTCCGGCAGTTATTTTTGCACCATTGTTAATGAATTTTGAATTTTTAATCAGAAGATTTCGTCCATAATCAGGGTGATTTTCTACATAATACTCAGTATAAATTGCTCCACCACCCCTCGATGCATAATTATCCTGAAACAGACAATTATCCACAGTTACATCTTTTCCATAAACTAACAAAGCACCACCGGAATTACCGTTACCATTTTTAAAAATTAAATTTGAAAAGGAAGAGCCGGAACCACCATATTCAACAACAAAAATGCTGGATAATTTTTTTGCATCAAAAACAGCCTGAGAAGTTGAAGTGAATGTAATATTTTTATATACAATAATATGGGATTCAGCTCTATCCGTGGTGAATTCCCCATTTAAAATAAGGGTGTCACCATCACTTAAATTATAATGAATTAAATCTTGAATTTTTGAGAATTTTCCACCATTTACCGTTAATGTATTTGATTGTGAAAGTATATCTTGTTGAGAATTTCCTAGTTTATCTTCATCAATTGCATTTATACTGCCACTTGCTTCAACAGCTAACGTATCTACACCGTTAGATGTATCATTTAAATCCATTGCATTAACAGTATTAACTGCAAATAGAATTAATGAAATGAAGCATATGGCAATTAAAAAATTTTTGCTAATAACTATCTTATTTTTAAACATTTTATTGTCTCCTTTGAGGACAGTAATAACTACCATTAATTAACAAAAAGCTATTAATCAGCAATTAACCTTTTTATTTTAACCTAAATCTTGAAAAATTACATCAAAATTGAAAATTTATGCAAAATATGATGAATTAAAAGCTGACTATCAATGTAGTCAGCTTACACCTCATAATTTAGGATAAATATAAGATTTTAATTCAAGTATTTTGGACAATTTTACCACATTATGATAATTTTATCAAGACCCTGTAATATTATGCCAAAATAAAAGATAATCTCTATAAATCCTCTAAAATCTAATTAATACAGATTAATATTTATATTTTTGCTTTAAACTGAATATAATTAAACTTTATCAAAAAATATCACATTTAAATTAGAATTTTACTTCAATATATGAAAACATTAATTAATAGGTAAAAATAAAACAAGAAATAAGTAAAAAAAAGGAGAAAGAATATGAAAAAAATAAGTATAACAATACTTCTAATATTCATACTGTTATCATCATGCATTAGTCAGGTGTCTGCTGCAACCACAGTTTTTATAACCTGCGATAACATAAACGGAGATAGTTCAGACGTTGATATGCTAAACTCTATAAAAAATTATGTGGAAGAGTTAAGCAATGGTCAAATTAATGTAATAGTAGATAAACAATCTCCAAGTGCAGGGGAAGCTTCAAGAGGAATTGAAAGTAATGCCGATGCAATTATAGACCTTGCAGCAGCAGACCCGGGAAACCTACTCATAATGGCAAAATATAGCGTTAACACAGGTAAAAAAATATTCTATGTAAACACGGGAAATTTTGATTTAGATAGTGAAAAATCTCTTAGAAGAGCCTGGGACGATAATTATTCATCCACAATATTTGCTGGACTAAATTCACCAGGCAAATTCTTAAATGAATCCGGAATTACATATATCCAACCACTAAAAAAGTATCCTAATGCAGAGCATAAGGGACATTTAAAGGGCAGTAATGAGGATGTTAATAAATACATTGCCCAGCAAATAGTTGAAAATATTGGTACAAACAATTCCAAATATTACGACAATGATTTAGTCATTACTCACACCCTATCCCCATCAGAAATGGCTAAAGCAAGTCAAGAATTATACGGAAGCGATGATAAACAAATGACCGGCAAATACAATTCATATACCGCCCCACAAGTATTATATATGACAAGCTCCTATTTAAATGGAAATGGGCTTGTAAGTCCTAAAGCATATGGCGAACCAACAGATCCTGAACAATACTCCACATTTGCAAAAAATGCGTATACTATAAATGATTATATAGAAATGGGAGGAATTGTGAAGAATTACATGGATGAAAATGGAAGAGCACCGAATTATATTGAATATGATGGTGCAAAAATTAGCTATTATGATTTATTATATAATTTTGCTAAAATAACTGAAAATCATACAGATAATCACCACATGGATTTTGCAAAACAATATCATTTTGAAAAAGTTAATGAGTCAATACTTTTAAATTCATTACCTTATGTTTTTGCAATAATCATTTTAATATTAGCATGTTTGGGATTAAGGAAAATAAGGCGAAAATAGATATATGATATAATAACAAAATATATTGTAGGTGAATTTATGAAAAGATATATAAGTGAATTAATAGGAACTATGGTTCTGGTGTTATTCGGATGCGGAAGTGCAGCTATCGCAGGATCTGTACTCGGTAACTTGGGAATAGCAATGGCATTTGGTTTATCAATTGTTGCAATGGCATATGTTATTGGAGACATATCAGGATGTCATATTAATCCCGCAGTATCCATAGGAATGTGGATTGACGGAAGAATGGAAGCAAAAGACTTAATTATGTATATTGTTTTCCAGTGTATTGGTGCAATCATCGGTACTGCATTACTTGCAACACTAATTAATACCGCACCAAGTCTCGGAGGATATATGGCTACAGGATTAGGTCAAAATGGATTTGGAGCTGCATCAAGTGTAGGAATTAATGTATATGGTGCATTAATTACTGAAATTATTTTAACCTTTGTATTTGTATTTACAGTACTTGGAGTTACCAGAAGTGAAAAAACAAGTGTTGTTGCAGGAATTGTAATTGGTTTAACCCTTGCATTTGTACATATCATGGGTATCCCATTAACAGGTACATCTGTTAACCCTGCACGTAGTTTAGGCCCTGCGTTATTTATGGGCGGAGTAGCTCTACAACAAGTATGGGTATTTATTGTTGCTCCAATTGTCGGTGCAGTAATTGCCGGTTTAGCACACAAAGGACTATATGATGGGGAATAAATAATTCCTCACTTTTTTTATTTTTTAGCGATTACAACCAAAATATAATCATTCTCTTTTTTAAAACTCTCAACACTGCCAAAACCAGCATTAAGCAAATATTTTTCCAATTCAGATGCCGTGTAAACTGTCATTCCTTCAACGGAATTTAACCATTTTTCATCATCCGGATGATTTCCATCAGTTCCCTGAGCTATCATGAATTGTCCACCCGGTTTAATAATTCTTAAAACTTCCTTAAAAGTATTCTCAATATCTGGCCAGAAATAAATCGTTTCAAATGCAGATACCAAATCATAGACTTCATCATCAATAGGCATTTTACTAACATCTGCTTGGATAATTCTGCATCTTTTATCACCAATAGCCTTTTGATTTCTTTTAGCTGATTCTTTTACAGACACGTCGGAATAATCAATCCCATCAACATTATTGTCGGTTAATTTGAGAAATTTTTCAATATTAACTCCTCCTCCGCAACCAATATCCAATATTCTATCATTTGTACCAACATCAACACACTTAAAAGCAAATTCCGAGATAGGTTGATGATTCTCATTCATATTCTTAATTGTTTCAACACCCTCTTCACCATGAGGTTTCATACATTGTGTGATTTTTTCAGCTACCATCTAACCCAACCTATTTTTCTATTAATCAAATTAAAATTTTCCTAATTTTAATATTTAAATATTATAGACTTGAAGAAAACATTGAACCTCCCCGCCGTGTAGACGACGGGGATTCGCAAACCAAAAAAATTATAGTATTTTTTTCTTGGAATTTTTTACTGCATCGTTGTCCCAGCGATT
>CACXWH010000093.1 GCA_902771225.1 uncultured Methanobrevibacter sp.
CACTGCCATACTTATCAATGGTTCCCAAAAGAACATCTACAGCTCCTCTGGCGGTTTTACTTTGACAAATCACAAGATCTGTAGCGGAATCTTCACAGACCCCATCATTTACATAAGGATCTGCTTTCCATGCAGCATCGTTTAGATATGCTGTTACAGACATAGTCATGACTACGCCATGTTCATTAGTGGATGCAGCTGCATCATGAGCAACTTGGTCGACAGCTACTAGTGTACTATTCATATATGGTGTTGCAGTATATTGATAAGTGGTTTCTGGAATCTCTGTTTTTACACTTCCATCAGAACTCACAGGCATAAGCCGTCCAGGTTCATTCTCTACTTCCGGAGTCACGGTGATATGATTTCCCCAAACTGCAGGGTAGTCATTTGATCTTGCAACAATTATTGAACCATCATCACTAACATCTGAACCCACATATACCGCAGTACATGCTGCACAGGCCTGTATACTACATACTAAAACTCCACATAAAACTAATAATAACAATTTTTTGGATAAAAATTTTAAATCCAACATGATTTCCTCCTTAAACAATATAGAAATCAACCTACCTATTTATATAGAGATTAGGATTTTTTTTAAGGGGCCAATATACTGTATATGATTAATGCTATCTCCTTTCTATTTCAGTGGTTCATCCATATAATAATTAAATATTTCTTATTAAGTTAAATACTGATTTAACAATTAGTAAAGAAAAGAAAAGTAATACAATACCCTTATGAGTTTTCATATACCCCCCCAAACTATATTGTTATATAAATATTTTATTTTTTTAATATTATTTAATATTTCTATTCAACGGTTATTATCTACTCAAAAATGTTAAACCTTGAACAATTTGCTTTATAGAATCCATTTTTGTTCAACTTCCGTAAGTTGAAATTATTTTGGTTGGAATTTTCATCTATGGATACAAAAGTCAAAAAGTATTCCAATAAACTTAAACTCTTTGGGGCACATTAAAACTCCCAAATCTTTTTCTTTTTTATATCAGTTTTTACAAATCATTAATCGATGTCATCTAAAAAAATTATTTTAAACTCAAATAAAAATTTTGAAATCATTGATATCACTTCAAAAATCAATGAAAAAATTGATATTAATGAAGGTATTGTAAATATTTTTTCAAAACATTCTACATCTGCTATTGCAGTAAATGAAAATGAAAGCGGTCTTTTAGCGGATTTGGAATTAATGTTGAAGGATTTGGTTTCAGACAAATATTCCTGGCAACATGACTTGATAGATAATAATGCTAAATCCCATCTAAAATCATTTTTATTATCTTCTAGCGAAACTATTCCTATTTCTAATGGAAAACTGGATTTGGGAACTTGGCAATCAGTATTTTTCATAGAACTTGACGGGCCAAGAAAAGACAGAATAGTTAACCTAACATTCATCAATGATTAAAATGAAAAAATGGTTGATAATTTTAATACTTATTGTTGTAATTATTGTTATTGCAATACTTCTAAGCAATTTGCCCTTTGATATCACACCAAATAATAATGTTAGTTATGAACAGATGGATGTAGACATGAAAAGATTATGGTATTAATGAATTCTAATATGGATTGTAAAAATTAATTCATATTAATCTAAATTGCATATGTGTTTCATAATATTTTGAGTGCTTGAATATATATCAATAACTTAATAAAAAGTAAAAAAAGAGTATAGCTATTTTAAGGAATCTATTTGTTTATAAATTCAATTTCAAAAGCTATAACAGGGTATTCTAGTGTAAAGTTTGTAATTACTTCAGGAGATATTTCACCAAAGAATCCTTCAATGGTGCCGGCATCAGATTCACCAGTTAAATCTGCTGCTCTTCCAGAAATAAATGATGGATTGTTGCTGTCTGAAATTTCCATTGAATATCCTAAATTGGAAACAACACTTGTCACGACAGATTTAATTTCAGTAAAGTTTGCAGTTGAGTGACAGATTAATCCGGCTAATTTTTTAGAAGCTTTGACTTTATTTTCATTAGTTTCATCCATGTATAGGACATCACCAATTTCAAATATTTTTTGTGGCAAGTCTTCATGCTTGTTGTCTTCTAAAAACTCCATTAAACTGTTTATCAAGCTTGTACGAATCATGGTTCTGTCAATTGTAATCGGTCTTGCCACTTGAACATGGTCTTCTTCCTGCTGGTTCATGAATTTGTAATGTGATTCTTCGTTTGTAAGCATTAAACTCATTACTTCCTGGAAACCTAAACCAACCATAACATCACGGATAGTGCTTTCTGCTTTGAACCAATCGTTTTCGTAAGCTACAGTATTGATGTCTGGCAATTCAGCTTCGATGGAGTTGATTCTATATTGTACTGCAATGTTTTCAACAATATCTACTTCATGTAGGATGTCGACTCTGTACGCCGGAATATATACTTTAAGTTCATTGTCGTTTAATATTTCAGCATTAAAACGTGCTTTTAATAATAATTCTTTTATGTCTTCTGTGTTTAAGCTAATTCCACCAATCAATTTATTTGCAGTATCAACATGAACATTCATTTCCTGTGGAGTTAAATCAGGACTTATTATGGTCTTATCAGAGTATTTAACTTCCATACTTTTTATTTTTCCACCAACTTCGGCAAATGAGCAACATATGATATTTAATGCCTGATTAACTGCACGTTCATCAGTACCAGTTACATCAACTATGATATTTTTAGTATCTTCTTTGATTTTAGTCAATTCTCCGTTAATAATTGGAGGCATTGATAGGATATTATCATCACAATCTAGAATTAATGGATATTTATCGAAATTTTCAAGTAAGTGGGCATAATCTTTACCTTTATCATGTTCGGTTAGGATTTCTTCAGGAGTCATCGGAGTATCTTTTTCAAGAGGGACAAATGCATTTTCTTGTTTTGGGGTTGCAATGTATTTGAATGGAGCATTTACAACATCGGCATTGTGAATACCGATAGCCACTTTTTTCCGGTCTCTTCCAATTACCCAGTGAAGATTTTCTTGAAAATCCATGATATATTTAAGTTTATCTCCAGTAAAATCAACATCATCGATTTTTGCAAATCCTATATATGGTCTAATTTCAGCAACATCATCATCTACACTAACACTTTCTCCGGAAGATGTGATTTCATATTCTGGAAGACCTACTTCTTGCCCAATAAATCCTTTAAAAGATCTGGCTACTCCTTCAACAGATAAGTTATCTGGACGGTTAGGGAAGAATTCTACTTTAATTTCTTCATCATCAAAGTCCTCAATATCACTGGACATCATTGGCAATGTGTCTATTAATTCATCTTTCTCCATATCTATCCCTAAATCTTTTAAATCTTGATATTTGAATGTTATAACTGGCATTTAACTATACTCCATTAAATTTTTCTATAATCCATATATTATCATGAAAAATATTGATTCAATAACAAAATGTAGAGCTCTGTGTTCTGTTACGCTCATATGGCCAATTAGAACGGTATGGCTCACATCTATTATGAAATGAATCGTGGCTGCTAAAATTCCTATTGTTGGTGATAGGAAGACAATAGATAATATTATGAAGTGAAACAAAGCTTCCATTAATTCATGAACTACCCAGGTTTTCCAAGGGGATGAATCAACTGAATGATATATTAAACCACCTAATATTATGTAAAAGTTGTTTAAAACTTTCCACATTATGAATGTGTGTAATATATCGCTTAAAGCTAAAACAATTGCAACATAAAACCATAATAATTCCATTATTTAACAGTCCTTTAAAGATTTATAATATAATTATTTATGAATATTTTATATTATATATTTTATCTATGCGAGAATCTATCAAGTTCTTAATTTGATGGTGATTTGCGGTTTTGGACATATTTATTTTTTTCGTGTTTAATTATCATTTTTTGAAATTATAATAGAAAATAATAGATAAAAAATGATTCAATTAAATACAATGGCCTTTTAAGTCCAAATCATGTGGGACTTTCATAATCCTTTTTAATTTCTTTTGAAATAAACCATCTGAAGATACCATATGCAAAAATAGATTGAACTAAATCAGAACCTACAAATGTTATTAAAATACCAATTTTTCCAAAGTTTAATAAATAACAAAATACGACAATGAAAATAAAATTTGTTATAAATTTAACACAAACTGAATAAAAAGAATATGGGCTGCGTCCAACTGCAACCAATGATTGATTACAATTAAAAATAGATGAAAATATAAATAAGTCTATAATAATGATATATAAAATACTTCTAACTTCGGAAATGACATTAGCCTGATTTGTGAAATATGATAGAATTACATTTAAAAATAATATTAAAATTAAAGAAATTACAATATTCATTACAAGAGATACTAAAATTGAATTATGCAATTGTTTTATTGTATCTTTAAATCTTTTAGCACCAAATAAATGTCCTACAACAATATTGCATGATCTGGATAAACCTTGAACAGGAGTGAATAAAAACATTTGAATTCTAATAATTATAACAAATGCAACAATAGCAAACTCTGGGGCAAAATTTTTTAGTTGAGTTATTATAAGTAGACCTGATAAAGTAACAACTAAAGAATCTAATGAAATGGGAATTGCATTAACTAAAATTTCACGAATAATTTTAGTATCAAATTTAAAATCACTTAATTTGAATTCTACGATATGATCTTTTCTAATTAAATATATGTATAAAAATATTGAAGTAGTTATTACATAAGCTAGACATGTTCCTAAACTTCCACCTAATATCCCTAATTTACAAGGGAAAATAAAAATATAATCTAAAATAATATTTAAAACAACGCCTAAAGTCATAATTGCAGTAGATAATTTCGTATCTCCTTCAGAATTTAATAATTCAACACTATATTCTGATAAAAATATGAATATTGTGAAAATGCATAAACATTCTAAGTAAATATAAACGTAGGGAACCTGTTTTGCCCCAATAAATAATTTTAAAATATCTCCTCCAAATAATGCAAAGGTTATTTGAGAGAAGATTGTGATTATTATAATTAATAAAATCCCATGTAATACTATATTATTTATATTTTCATAATCTTTTGCACCAATTAAACGTGCAATCATAGAAGAAACTCCTCTTCCCAAGCCTTTACCTGAACGATTATAGAAATAATACATATTTGCGATATAACCAAAAGCAATGACAACATCATTACCTAATTGTGATAGAAAATAAGTATCTAAAATAGTGTATGTTTCATTGAAAAACAATAGTAATATTATTGGAATAGACAATAATAGCAATGATTTAAATGGATTATCTTGAATTTGAGTTATTTTTTCATTCATATATAAACACTATTAATATTTGATACAAATATAATATTAATTTAACCACATATAAATTTGTATGTTCAAATTAAGAAATTATTAAAAGATGGTAACCTTTTTAACTTCATATAAATTGATTAGCAAAGATTTTAACTTTATTGTGCAAGAATTCTCCGGCTTCTTTAAGCCGGGGATGAATTGCACATTTTAGTGGATAGTGTCTATATTTTTTTTTATGTGGATG
>CACXWH010000094.1 GCA_902771225.1 uncultured Methanobrevibacter sp.
ATGTGTCAAAGCTACCTTCAACATATATTGCTCCACCAGTACGTGCAGTAATATTATCAAATTCACAATTATCAATACTGATTAAAACCGCATCCCCAACGAAGTAGATTGCTCCACCAGCAGTTATGTCTTTTTCACGTGGCTTATTTACTCTAAAAGTAGATGAATTAAAGGTCACATTAGTGGTATTTCTATAAAATGTAATACTTCCACCATATCCTAAAGGAGCATAGTTATTTTCAAATGTATCGTTTTCAAATAATAATCCTGATACATCATTATTGAAGCTGATTGCTCCACCACCATGTCCATCATTTGGCACTATATTATTGGAAAATACTGAATTTGAAATAGTAATATTTTCAATTGAGTTGTTAAATAAAATAGCTCCACCATGAGTTTTAGCAGTGTTATTTATAAAATTACTGTTAAATATATGGATTGAACTAGCATTTCCTTCAACATATATTGCTCCACCACCATAATCCAGATTATCAGTAAATGCTTTGTTATTAGTAAATTTTGTATTATGGATTAGAGATGTGTCAAAGCTACCTTCAACATATATTGCTCCACCAGTACGTGCAGTAATATTATCAAATTCACAATTATCAATACTGATTAAAACCGCATCCCCAACCATATCCTAAAGGAGCATAGTTATTTTCAAATGTATTGTTTTCAAATAATATGTCTGATGAATGATTATTGAAGCTGATTGCTCCACCAGCGTGTCCATCTTCTGACAGCAAATTATTGGAAAATACTGAATTTGATATAGTAAGATTTTCAATTGACTTATTAAATAAAATAGCTGAACCCTCTGGTGATATAGCATTTTTAAATACAATATTGTTTAATGTAATGTTATTCGTAGCATCTATAAAAAATATTCTAGCCTTATTCGCCCCATCTATAGTAAAACCATTTCCCTCAATAGTTAAACTTTTATTAATCATTATTCCCTTTGCCTCAAAGGTATCATCATAAGTATAATTATTAAAAAATTCTATTGTAGATCCTTCACTGGCATTATTTATTTTTTTCTGTAACTCATCAAAAGTGCCTGAATCGACACCATTAGATAATTTATACTCATTTGATACAGATAATACGTCTGTATCTGCATCTGTTTGTTCTATATCACTAGCATAAACAACGGCTATAGATATAATGAATAATATTAAACAGAATGCAATAAAATATTTTTTTTGCATAAAATTAACATCCCTTTAGTTATAAATCAATATATGACAAATTGTCATATGGTGTTTATTTTGTTCACAAAATATAATAAATTTTTCTAGAGTATTACCCTAGAAATAAAAAAAAGCATTATTCTTTGAAAACTCTCTCAATCAGATGATCTTCTGTTTTATAGAAATCCAATTGCAATTTTGTCTGAAGATATTGGGGTGCATTCAATAATTCCATCATTGATTTCCAAGGCCCATATACTTTTTTAGCACCTTCAGCGATACATTTTTCCAGTGTTAATGGCAAATTTTCCATAACTGACTCTGGAAGTATAACTGTAGATTCATCAAAACATTTATTATTTTTAACCAATTCATTTGCTACAAGTTCTGCCAAATAATAATCTCTTGCTTTATATGAACCGTCAAAATTATCTATGATTACTTCATTATTTACAATAGAAATTTTGTATGGATTGAAATCTTCCATAAAATAGACTTCACCAACATCTAAAGAATCATCAAAATGAGGATTTTCAACTTCAATAATCACATCAATTTCCTCTTCTTCATCATCAAAATCATCATACCCCAAAGTAGAAAAATCAAACGGATTTTCAGGGAAAGGCTTTAATTGATTTTCCGCAATATTTTTTGGAGCTATATCTTCCTCACCAGCAATTTTTTTTAAAAGACGAATGATTTCTTCATTTTGAGCTTCAATATTTTTATTAATCTTAATTAATTCTGATAAATCTGACATGATTATAAGTATCTCTTTTATTATATAATAAATTTAAACTAAAAAATGGATTTTGCTTTTATCAATATCATCTAAAGTATGTGGCTTAACTTCACCATCAGGAATACCCAAAGCCAAAATGCCGACAATTCTAAAGTAATCATCAATCTTAACAATGTCCCTGACTAATTTTTCTGAATCCTCGCCGTCGGCTGACTGTCTTAAATGAATTTGAATCCAGCAGCTTCCAACTCCAATATCTGAAGCTTTTAAGTGCATGAATGATAATGCAATTGATGAGTCTTCAATCCAAGTATCAGACACTGATTCATTGGCTATTACAACTATGGCTTTATTTACATCTGCTAAAAAAGCAGCACCATGTTCTTTGACTTTAGATAACTCTTCTAAAATATCCTTATTTGTTACTATTAAAAAGTTACAAGGCTTTCTATTCCTGCTTGTCGGAGCTAGAAGACCTGCCTGTAAAATCTTATTCAACTGATCTTTTGTAAGTTCTTCATCCGTGAATTTACGGACACTTCTCCTTTTCAATAAAACATCATCAAATTCCATTCAATCATCCTTTGAAAAATCTTTTTCCAAAAGTATTGTAACCGGTCCATTATTTAAAAGGGAAACTTCCATATACGCTCCAAACTCTCCGGTTTCTACAGGAATTTCTTCACCACATTTCTCAACAAAATAATCAAAAAGGTTGCTTGCATCATCCGGATTTAATGCTTTGTGAAAGGAAGGTCTGTTCTTTTTTACTTTACCATATAATGTAAACTGAGGAACAAGCAATAATTTACCTGATATATCCTTAACTGATTTATTCATACGACCGTTTTCATCAGCAAAAATCCTAAGTTTTATTAATTTTCGGGCTAGAAAATCGGCTTCACGAGTTGTATCGTTCTGTCCAAAACCAACTAAAGCCATCAATCCTTCATCAATTTCACCGACTGTGCTATTGTCAACTTTAACACTAGCATTGGTAACTCTTTGAACAACTAATTTCATTAGATATTCTCCAAAAAAATAGAAATAAGGGAAATTTAATCACTATTTATTCATAGCTTTTTCAACAGCCACTGCAACTGCTACGCTTGCACCAACCATTGGATTATTACCCATACCGATTAATCCCATCATTTCAACATGGGCCGGTACTGAAGAAGAGCCTGCAAACTGCGCATCTGAATGCATTCTTCCCATAGTATCTGTCATACCATATGATGCAGGTCCGGCCGCCATGTTATCTGGGTGTAAGGTTCTTCCGGTTCCTCCACCTGATGCGACAGAGAAGTATTTTTTACCCTGTTCAATGCATTCCTTTTTATATGTTGCAGCCACAGGATGCTGGAACCTTGTAGGATTGGTTGAATTACCAGTAATTGATACGTCAACTCCTTCCAAATGCATAATTGCAACACCTTCACGCACATCATCGGCACCATAACATCTTACCTTTGCCCTTTCACCTGATGAATATGCCTTTTCACGAACAACTTTAACTTCGCCCGTAAAATAGTCAAATTCTGTTTGGACATATGTAAAACCGTTGATTCTTGAAATGATTAATGCAGCATCTTTTCCTAAACCGTTTAGTATAACCCTTAATGGCTCTTCTCTTACCTGGTTTGCAGAGTTTGCAATTCCGATAGCTCCTTCCGCTGCTGCAAAACTTTCATGTCCTGCAAGAAATGCAAAACAACTGCTTTCATCACTTAAAAGCATTGATGCAAGATTACCGTGACCTAAACCTACTTTTCTATCATCAGCCACACTGCCCGGAATACAAAATGATTGCAATCCTTCACCAATGGCTGAAGCTGCATCGGATGCTTTAGTGCAATCTTTTTTAATAGCTATTGCTGCTCCAACAGTATATGCCCAGCATGCATTTTCAAAACAAATTGGCTGAACACCTTTAACAATTTCATATGGGTCGAAACCTTTATCAAGACAGATTTGTTTAGCTTCCTCCAAATCCTTAATGTCATATTTATTAAGTACAGGAAGTATTTGATCGATTCTTCTTTCATAACTTTCAAATAAACTCATAATTCCACCCATATCTACTCTTTTCTAGGATCAATTTTTTTAACAGCATCGTCAAACCTGCCATATTGACCTGTCGCATTTTCAATTGCTTCCAATGGGTCAACACCATCTTTAATACTGTCAAGCATTACGCCTAAATTGATATATTTATATCCTATAATTTCATCATCTTCATCAAGGCCTATTTCAGTAATATAACCTTCAGTTAGCTCCAAATATCTTGGTCCCTTTTTATTGGTAGAATAAATTGTACCTACCTGGCTTCTGTGACCTTTACCTAAATCTTCAAGTCCAGCCCCTATAGGAAGACCTCCCTCTGAAAATGCAGATTGAGTTCTACCATAGACAATTTGTAAGAATAATTCACGCATTGCAGTGTTAATAGCATCACAGACCAAATCTGTATTTAATGCTTCCAAAATTGTCTTTCCAATTAATATTTCACCAGACATAGCAGCTGAGTGAGTCATACCGGAACAACCTAGAGTTTCCACCAATGCTTCCTCAATAATACCATCCTTAACGTTTAAGGTCAATTTACAACATCCTTGCTGTGGTGCACACCATCCTATACCATGTGTCAAACCTGAAATATCAGAGATTTCTTTTGATTTAACCCATTTACCCTCTTCAGGTATCGGTGCAGGTCCGTGGTCTGCTCCTTTAGCAACAGGACACATATTTTCTACTTCATTTGAATATATCATTTTCAATCTCCGTAAAATAATCTTAATAACTAAATATTTGTTAATTGTAATTAATTAATATTTTCATCAATCAATTTTCTAACAAGGACGGATGATTAAAATGAATGTTGATAAAAAAAGTATTGAAATATGGATTTGTAATTAAAGTAAAGCTAGCTGTTGCAAAAAAAAATAGTAGATTTAAATCATGAAATCTACATGAAAACAAAAATATTAATAAAAATCAGATTTCATGATTGGAGCGCCACAAAATGGACATTCATCGCCAAAAACATCAGGATCAAAGCTTTCACGACATCTTGGACATACATATTCTCCGCTATCAGACAAATATGCTCCGCAACTTGGACAGACTGGATCTCCTTCATCCGCCCAGCTCCCACAACTTGGACAAATCATAAATTCCCTCCTAATTTAACTTCTTTAAATGAATTCATTGCTGCTTTTGAAAGTAATCCCTTGTCAATTACTTCTTTTAATTCTTCCTTAGTAAACCATTTGTAATCATCATGCTCTTCACTTATTTTGACTTCATCAGTTTTTGAAGATACTTTCATGATTAGCTGGATAGATTTTATTTCCTCATTGGTTTTGCATGCAGTAAAATTATTTTGAACTACATTATATAATGAATCAATATTAATTTCAAGGCCTGTCTCTTCCATGAACTCTCTTTTTAGAGCCTGGTCAAAAAATTCTTCTTTTTTAACTTTTCCTCCAGGAATTTCCCATTTTTCAGCATCATGGCTTGATTTGGAACGGACCTTTAAAAGTAAAATTTTATTATTATATTCACAAATTCCTCTTGTTGTTAAACCCCACATATCACTCATATTATCACATTAGATTAATTTTTAATTAATTGCATATATACTCTTTTAAATCATCTTAAATAATAAGTGCAACATAACTATTATCAACAAAAGATATTGGTGATACCTATGGATGACAAAGAAAAAGTTATAGAAGCATTTAAAAATTCTGATGACCCTTTAAATGCAAAAAAAGTTAGTGAATTATCCGGTGTTGAAAAAAAAGAAGTGGATAAAATCATGAAAGAATTAAAAAAAGATGAAACTATCGTTTCACCTAAAAGATGTTATTTAATTTTTTCAATTTCTAACTTTTTTAAACATTATTTCTTATTTTAAAGTATTATACCATAGCCAAATTTAAATTCTCTGATAACTCCTTATAACGATTCCTTAGTGTTACTTCTGTTATTCCGGCAACTTCAGCAATATCCTTTTGACTTTTTCTGTCATTTTCCATTAAAGATGAAATATATAATGCAGCAGCCGCTATCCCGTTAGGTCCTTTTCCGCTGTGCAAACCGGCACTGCCAGATTGTTCAATGATTTTTATGGCTTTAACTTGTGACTGTTCAGATATCCTCAGTTCACTGGCGAATCTTGGAATATAATCTTTTGGAGATGTTGGAGTTAATTTAATTTTAAGTTCACGGGCTAAAAACCTGTATGTTCTTGCAATTTCTTTTTTAGTTGAAGATGATTCACAGGCAATTTCACTAAGTGTTCTTGGTATTTTACATTGCCTGCATGCGATATATATTGTTGCTGAAATTATCCCTTCAATAGTTCTTCCACGTATTAATTTTTTATTTAATGCATTTCTATAAATTTGGGCTGCAGATTCACGAACAACTTTATGTAAAGCTAGATTTGAGCATTTTCTATCAATTTGTGTTAGTGCAAATGCTAAATTACGTTCCCTTGAACCTGAAACTCTAATTTTTTTGTTCCATTTTCTCATACGATAATATTTAGACATATTTTTTGATGAAATATTGTCATTTTTCCAGTCTATATCGGTAGCTAATCCGTAATCATGGATTCTAGGTGATAACGGCGCTCCCACACGTGTTCTTGAAAGCTGTTGTTCATGGTCAAATGCTCTCCATTCCGGTCCATCATCTATAATAAAATCTTTGATGACTAATCCACAATTTTTACAGGTTATTTCTCCTCTTGAGTGGTCTAAATTAAAATTTGATGATTTGCAATCTGGACAGGTGTTTGGTGTTTGTTTAATTTCTTTTTTAGGTCTTTTTTTTAAAATTCTTTGATTTTTCATATTTGAAACCTCAATTTTTCAAAAAAAAAGTTCGTATAAAAACAGGTGACAATATCAATTTAGTACTAATTTACTCACAACATATAGACAGAGATGTTAAATTAACAAAAACAAGTAAAATCAATTGCAAAAAATAATTAAAAAGAATAAAAAAAAGTATTATTTTCTAACAACTCTTAATGCATCAGTAGGACATCTACTAACACATTCTAAGCATAAATGACATCTTTTTGGATAAAATGTCCATATTTTACGTTTTCGATCAAGAAAAATTGCATGCCTTCTACAAACAGCCTGGCATTTTCCACACAAATTACATCTTTTACTATTAGCCTCAACTTCACTTCGAGGTCTAAAAAAATTAGAAACTAATAAATCGCCCAATACATTTGAAGAAATCCCATCAATAGAGTGTCCTCTGCCACGTCTTGCTCTCAAAATATTACTCTCCCGTGCAATCTTAATATTACATTATACATTCTACTATAAATATTTAGGCATTCCTAAATTAATTTTGATATAAAAAAATATAAATTAAAAATATTATTTAGAAATAAGATTTTTCTTTAATATTCTTAAAAACTTCTTATGAGTAAATACCAAATGTAACACCAAAAATATTAGACTAATAATTGCAAAAGGTTTATGAAGATGAGAAATTTTATAATTTCCGATTTTTAAATCTTTTAAGGATTTTTGACTGGAAAAAATCCCTGAAATGATTGTTATTAATAAAGAAATTAGTAATCCAATATTTATAATAAGGCCAACAGTTCTTCTAAGATCATATTTTCCTTTAGTAATCGCCTTAAAATACCTTTTATTATAATATAAATGTAAAATAATTAAAAAGAATAATGCTATTCCAATAATTTCATGAGCAAGAATAGGCAAACTAACAAATTCTAATATTATTGCAACAAACATTGAAATATCTACAGCAATCCTTTTCATCAAAACACCACTTATACTTATCTTTCTTTATTTTCATATTTATATTTTTAAATAAATTTTTTTGAAAAAGACTGTCGTTAAAATTAAAATTAAGGCCAAATAAGTATTTTTTAAAAGATTAATTTAT
This sequence comes from uncultured Methanobrevibacter sp., assembly GCA_902771225.1. Taxonomy (GTDB): domain Archaea; phylum Methanobacteriota; class Methanobacteria; order Methanobacteriales; family Methanobacteriaceae; genus Methanocatella. The sequence continues at coordinate 7,891 of CACXWH010000094.1, forward strand.
TTTTCTAAAAAGCATGATTATCAAATTATTTGAACCTCCCCGCCGTGTAGACGACGGGGATTCGCAAACCAAAAAAAATTATAGTATGTTTTCTTGGAATTTTTACTGCATCGTTGTCCCAACGATTTTTAATCCTTCATTTAAGATATTAATACTTGCATTTATGTCTCTATCATGTATGGTATTACATTTTTGACA
>CACXWH010000095.1 GCA_902771225.1 uncultured Methanobrevibacter sp.
GACCTATTACTTCAAATGAAACGTTAATTATTCCTTTATTGAGTTTATCTGAAGTTTTATTAATTTTTCCATCTTCAGCATTGAAGTCAAATGTAAACAGGTTTAGTCCGTCATATGTTGAATTTGTTTTTGTAGTGAAGTTGTATAAATTGGTTAGGTTTAAAACAACTGTTGTATTATTTCCGGCACCGATAACAGTTGAATTAGCCTTGAAAGTTGCAAATAATGCATTTTCTAAAATAACATTGCTGCTGACATTGGCTTTTTTATTGAAAGTTTCTGCAGTATTTCCCCACCAGTTGTAGTTTGCAGTTAATGATTTTGTGGCATAGATAACCACATCAGTGTTATTCAATAAAATGGAATTCCTTATTGTGATATTGTTTCCTTCAGCATATATTGCACTGCCGTTAATGTCATTACCGTTGATTAGGGAGACATTTTCTAAAACGACATTGTCTGCTGAAATATTGAATATGCCGGAGCTTCCTTTACCGTCAATGATGTATCCATTTCCGTTGATTGTTATGGATTTGTTAATTTTTACTCCATTTGGAGTATCACTTTCCGGATAGAATTCATAATTATTAGTTAGGTTAAGGACATTTCCTTTCATATTGTCTATTTCGTATTGTAATTCATAAAATGAATCGCTAGGATGCTCAACTACATTATATTTAATTTCGTATGTCTTATGGGAATATTTTGACAGATTTGCCCAAACAACAACTGTATTTTTAAAGGAATTGGTACTGAAGTTGCCGCTATCTGATTTTAAACTTAAATTAAGTTTAAAGTTGCCAGTATAATCTGAAACTTTTTCTTTTTTAGCGTCATATGATTTCAATGTAAAAATAATGTTATTTTTAGATTTAAGATCGGTTTTGCTTTTACCGTAATCAACATCTACATACAGCCAGTCATTCAATATTACTCTTTCACCGACAGAAGGCTTTTTATCAAAATTATCAACCGTATGGCCGAACCAGTTATTATAAGCTTTCAGACGACCGTCAACAGCATAATCCTTAGATGTGTCGAGTACTTTATCACCAGTATTTTCAACAAAAATGGAGTCATGAACATTAAGATAGGCATAACCTGATGAATATAGCGTGGATTTTCCACTATTTTTCATGAAAATGGAATCATGTAAATCCACATCCTTATCACTGAGATTCATTGCACAGACTGCACTTCCTTGGCCTTTTGCAGTGTTGGAATAGAATTCGCCGCTGATGGTGTTAGGCATTCCATATCTTACAGAACTTCTGACCATGTAAATTGCACCTCCATCCTGAGATGCCCTGTTATTCTGGTAGATGCCTGTGAAGTTTCCGAATGGATTGAAACTATAAACAGCACCACCAAAAGCAGCCGCATTTGAATCGAAAATGCCGTCAATGGAAATCGTTCCAATGACAAAAACCGAATCTGAACAGACCGCACCACCATTTCTTCCGGCAGTATTGTTTGTGAAATTACCTTTTAGGCGATAATTCGCAATATCATGTTCATATATCGCACCTCCATCCACACCGGCCCGGTTATTTATGAAAGTGCCTGTTATGTTGAACAATTCCTTATTTCCATAGTTTCCATAATAATAGATTGCGCCACCTGTTGCAGTGGCGGAATTGTTTTTGAAGAAAGATGACTCCATGATTATGCTTTTGAAATATTTAAGATAAATCGCACCGCCGTTTTTGGCAGTATTGTTTTCGAATCTGCATGAATCGATAGACAAGGAAGATGTAGGGGAAGCGAAAATTGCACCACCATCATCAGCTTTACCCTTAATGAATGTGATATTGTTTAAAACAACTATATGTCCGTCTATATTAAAGATTCTGGCCTGTCTGTCACCACTGAGAATATGGTTTTTACCATTAATTGTTAAATCTTTATTAATATAAACGCCATCAAACAGTTTATAATCGGAAATATTTGAAAAAGTATAATCCTTAGTGAGGTTTATGACATTTCCTGAATTATTAATCAAATATTGAAGGGCGGTGAAAGAATTATCACCGTACTGATTAAGATAAATTCTATGGCTGAATAATTCATAGTTAAATTCAACAGGCATTATGCCATTAGAGCTTGAAATATAAACCACATTTCCTTCATTATTGTTTAATATTATTGAATTGGAACTGAGTCTTCCTCCCTCCTTCAACAATTTGACGTTAAATTTCATGTTTCTGAAGCTGGTTAAGGCAGTGCTACGTCTTGAGTTCACATCATATGAATAAAATTTAAGGCTGATTTTTGATGTGTTTCCCATAGGAATATCATACAAAGATGGTGCGACATTTAGATAAAGCAGACTTTTGACTTTGAAATCATTGATTCTGTCATAATTCTTTAAGATATCGTCATTTGTACCGCTAAACCAATTGTTCTCGATGTTAGCTGAAATATTCCACCGTAGTGATTCACCCTCTGGTTTAGAAATATATTTTGATGTTGAATTGGTTAACAATATGGAATCTGTGAGATTTAATCTGCTGCTAGCTTGAAGATAAATGAAACATCCTTCCATACCAGAATTGGAATTAATGAAAATGCAATCCCTAATTACAGTATTAATACCCGTTACAATCAAAGAGCCCCCATTTTCATCAGCAGTATTGTTAATGAAAGTGGAATTGGTTATTGTAAGCCCTTTTCCAACCAGGTTAATCGCACCTCCCTCAAATTTTGCTGAACAATTAATGAACCTGCAGTTATTGACTGACATATTATTTATATAACCCCAAATGGCTGAACCCCACTTTGATTTACTATTAACAATGTTCAAATTATTTATGTCTACATTAGGACGGTTGCTCATAAAAAATACTCCACCACTATTTTTTGAATCCAAAGTAAAACCGTTACCATTAATCACTAGGTTTTTTGAAATAGTTACGGTCATGTCACCGTCTATAGATTTGTCACGAGTATAATTATGAGTCAGATTTAAAACTCCGTTTTGACAGCTGTCAACAAGAGCTTGAAGTGCAGTGAACGAATTTGGTTTTATCTTAAACTTTAAAGTCAGTTTTGCACCATGACAATTCACTGTAAGAGAAGATGAAGTTTTAGAAGCATCTGATGCGAATTTAAAACTTGATTTACCGTTAGCTAGATAATGATTTTTGGAAGTTACAGTTGCATTCACTCCACTGACAGCATAACTAATCGCAGGATTATTAAATGGAGGTAATTTGCTGTAGGATGTAGGTTCGTCACGCATATATTTGAAGTTTAAATTAACGAGGGATTCCTGTCCATTGTGGTAGTTTTTATCCATGGATGTGGCAACTAGATATAGATTTTCCGCATTATTAAGGTTGACTGCTTTGCCTTTGAGTTTAGAAAAATCGTAAAACCTGTTATCCATAGTATTTCCAAACCAATTGTTTGCAATATTTATCTCTTTAGTAGACCAGACATTATAATTTCCGTTATTTAAAAATGCGGAGAATTTAACACTGCATTATGGCTCCACCATATTTCTCAACCTGATTTTTGGTGAACGCACATCCTTTAAAAGTAATGAATTTACAATTGGATGAGGCATATATTGCACCACCCTCTTTTGATGCACCATTACCTGTAAAATTACAATATGAAACAGTTCCTGAAATAATTCCATCCTGGAAATATATTGCTCCACCATATTTGCAGTAATGGTTATTGTTGTTATATCCATTATTATTGAATACACAACGGGTTATTTGAATAGATGTGTCACCAATCTTGGAGTCACTACCTATAAATAGTGCTCCTCCTTCTCTTCTTATACTATTATCTATGTAATTGGAATTAAAAACATTATCTTCAATTCTGACATCATTACCGAATGATGATATTGCACCTCCATAATGTCCGGCATGATTTTCATTAAATGTACATCCCTTAATTAAAGCGCCAGATCCACCATGAATACGAATGGCCCCTCCATGTTCTAAAGAGTTATAAGAATCAATTCTTCCAGCTTTATTTTTAACAAAAACACAATCTATTATTTGGAAGTTACCATATGCCTCTATCGCACCGCCGTTTCCAGCAGAACAGCCTTCAAATCTACAGGATTTAACATTAACTGGACCGGACATATATATTGCACCGCCGTTACTGAATGCGCTAGATGAAGCACTGTTAAATGTTTCCTTTCTAACAACCTTGGATTCACCCATACCATGGCATCCTTTAAAACTGCAATTAATAATATTTGAGGTATATTTTGCCCCCCCTGCGATTGCGCCTCCAATCTGGGAAGAACAGTTTATAAATCTACAATTGGAAATTATAAAAGGACAAGATTCTTCATTAAAATGAATTGCACTGCCCATTCCACGTACAAAAATGATATTTTTTATTTCTATCTTTCCACTAGGGGTGTTATGCTTAAAATCAAAAACAGGATTATATCCTGGGTAAATAGTATGTCCCTTACCGTCAATTACAATATTTTTTGTTATATCAACACTTTTCACATCACTTTCAAAAATATAATCCTTGCTCAAAGTTATTGTTGAGCCGGGTTTTGCAGCAATAATCAAATTATTCAATTCATCACGTGTTCCTTCTTTTGGGGAAAGGAGATTATCGGAGATAATACTCTCTTTTTCTGAAGTATTTTCTTTTATAACATTTATATCATTACGCTGATTATTTTCTTCATTAATTGTATTAGTATTTATATCATTGATTTGCAGATTATCTGCAGATGTTTGATTGTCGCTGGCCGATACACAAGCCATTGATAAAGTACACAGAATCAATGAAATTAAAATTATTCTTTTAAGCTTCATATAAACCCTCTGTTAAATTATACAATATGTTTAAAATATTTGTCAATACTATATTATAATAATTTAGTTAGTTACTAAAATTTTATTCAGATTCGGAACTTGACGGTTCTAAATCCATTATTATGCTCATTTTTTAAAAAAGTTTATATGATGGTGCGGATAAAGACCTTAACATCTGTTATAATAATGGCAGGTAGGTGATATATATATGAATAAAAATATAATCATTGCAATAGTAGTTATTGTTATCATTGCTGTTGGTGCGGCAGTATTTTTCGGCCAAGTAGGTAAGCAAGATACACAAATCAAAATAATAAATAATGAAACTTTTCAAAATGGGGAACAAGTGAAATTCGAACTTAAGGATTCTAATGGGGCTGCTATTTCAGGCCAAAATGTAAGTATTATTTATAATAAGAATGAAACATATTCTGTAGTGACTGATTCTAATGGTAAAGGTTCTCTGCTTATTAGTGGGGAATCTGCTGGAAAATATGAAATAGAATTTAAATATAATGGAAATGATAAGTATAAGGGGTGCAGTGCTAAAGAGACTATAACTATTACTGATGATGCGGCTGACAATCCTGCTTCACAAACTGGTAGTTCTGTTGCATCTACTAATAAATATAATAATGATCCTGTTTCCAAGGATAAAGGTCAGGAGCGTAATAGCACACCAGATAATCCATTCCCTGGTGATGAAGGAACTTACTATATTGCCAAGTATGGATTATGGGTAAGGTCTTCTGATCAGGTGGTCATTGATACCAACCATGGTAGTGAAGGTATAGGTTTAACTCTTAATGAGTGGCTTTTAAGATATGCGCCTGTTACTCCTCCCGTCAATGGCACTGAAGGATGATTTATATTAAATCATCTTCTTTTCTTTTTTTATGACTTTTTTTGAATCATCCATTTCCATTTTTCAATTCATTTTCTTATTAATATAGTTTTTCAAACAAATGCCTTTAATATCTTCTTTTACTTAACTGTGGTTATTGGGGGATTTGGTTGTTTCAAAGTATTATTGGTAAGGGGAAAATAGTAGGAAATTATAGCAGAAATACTTATCTTTTGCTCTCTCACTAACTTTATTAATTAATACTAACTTAATATGTTTATATAATATAGTTGCATTTCAAACTCGCCAATTTTTGGTGTAGTTTTTTGAGTGTAAACATGCGGGTTTTATCATGACTACTTACATTAAACATCCATTGATTAAAGAGGATTCAATTGAATCAAGATTATATCAGCAAGTATTGGCTGGGGATGTTTTAAAGAAAGGAAACACGATGGTTGTTGCACCTACTGCTTTAGGTAAAACTATTGTAGCAATTCTTGTTGCAGCCGATCGTTTACAAAAGGTAAAAAACTCTAAAGTTCTTATTTTATCTCCTTCAAAGCCTTTAGCTATTCAGCATGAAGCCAGCTTTAAGGAGTTTTTAACACTGCCATGTTCGTCAATTACAGGTTCAGTCAAAACTGATGAACGTGTTAAAAGATGGGAGGAGTCCAGAATTATTTCAGCAACGCCTCAAACTGTTGAATCTGATTTATTGAATGGCAGGTATGATTTAAGTAGCGTATCATTGATTGTTTTTGATGAATGTCACCATGGTGTTGGAGCATATTCCTATGTTTATTTGGCTTCAAGATATGTTAAAGAATCCAATTATAATCTGATTTTGGGATTAACTGCTTCCCCGGGTTCTGATAAAACAAAAATTAAGGAAGTTTGTGAGAATTTATATATCCAAAATGTTGTTGTCAAAACCGAAAATGACCGGGATGTAAAACCATATTTCAATCCTGTTGAAATTGATTGGGTTAGAATAAAAATGAGTGAAGAACTAGATAAAATTAATAAATCGCTAGAAAAAGCTCTTAAGATAAGATTGAAAACTTTAAAAAACATGGGGATTATCAAAACAATATCTGTTACTAAAGTTGATATTTTAAAAACACGTGGTCGCATTCAAGCGGAAATTGCCCGTACTACAAATCCTAAAAAGGAGTTATTCCAAGCCATTTCTATTTTAAGTGCAGTTATTAATATTCAGCATGCACAGGAACTTGTTGAAACACAGGGTGTCCATCCTTTCAATAAGTACATTGTCCGTTTACGCAAGAAAAAGACTAAGGCGTCCAGGTCATTAATGAATGATCCTAACTTTTCACGTGCCGTTAGGTTGGCTCACAATGCTGAAAAAAATGGCTGGGAACATCCTAAGCTTAGGGCTTTGGCCGAAATATTAAAAAAGGAATTGGGTACTGGAGATGGCCAGACTACACTTCAAACGACAAGATATGGGGATAAAAAAGATAAAAAAACTTCAAAAATCATTGTTTTTACTCAGTTTAGAGATACTCTTGAAATGATCCATCAAAAGCTTGAAAGTGAAGGCATAAAATCAGTAAAATTCTTTGGACAGGCAACTAAGGATGGTGAAAAAGGTTTATCTCAAAAAGAGCAAAAAGAAATTATCAAGTCATTTAGGATGGGTGAATATGATGTTTTGATTTCAACCAGCGTTGCAGAGGAGGGTATAGATATTCCTGCTGTTGATTTGGTTGTATTGTATGAGCCTGTTCCGTCTGAAGTGCGTATGATTCAACGTCGTGGAAGAACTGGCCGTAAAAGAACTGGTCGTGTAAAGGTTTTAATTACCAAGGGAACACGTGATGAAGGATATTATTGGTCTTCTGTTAGAAAAGAAGATAGTATGAAAAATCAATTAATAGATTCTGAAGTTTTAAAGGAATTGAATGAATCTGCTGTTGCAAGGATGGATAATGAAAAGAAAGTTAAGGTCCTTGATAAACCTAAAGAAGAGAAATTGCCTTTGGTTTATGCTGATTCTCGTGAAGGCAACTCAAAAGTAATTCGTTATTTATCTCAAATGGAGATGGATGTCAAGATTCATTCGATGGCTGTTGCGGATTACCAGGTTTCGGATGAAGTGGCTATTGAGAGAAAAACTGCAAAGGATTTTGTCAGTTCAATGATTGATAAGCGCCTGTTTAAACAGGCCCGTGAACTGTCTGAAGAGTTCAAGCGTCCATTAATGATTCTTGAAGGTGATGATTTATATTCGGGTATGGTTAATCCTAATGCTATTAGGGGAACTATCGCATCTATTGCACTGGATTTCGGTATTAGTATTATTCCAACAAGAGATGCTCAGGATACTGCTGCTATGATTAAAAGAATTGCTATTAGGGAGCAAAGTGGTGAAAAATCCAATATTCAGATTCGTACTGATAAAAAGCCTGTTAGTTTATGGGAGCAGCAATTGTTCATTGTAGAATCTTTGCCCAGTATTGGACCTGTTAATGCTAAAAATTTATTGGAACACTTCGGTTCTGTTTCAAATGTATTCAATGCTTCTGAAAGTGAACTTATAGAAGTTGAAGGAATAGGAAAAATTACTGCTCAAAATATTCGGAAGGTTATTGAATCCAAGTATCTATATTTTAAAAAAGAGATTAAAGAGAAAAAACTTCTTTAATACTTAATTTAAGTTTATTTAATTTTCCCATCAATCAAAATTGAATAGAAATTCTTTTTAGTTATATTTAATTATTATAAATTATAAAAGTACGATATGAATAATATTTTTTACTTAATTTAATAATTATAATTAATGTATTTATATTATTTCAATGAATTAATTTAGGGGAAAATTATTTATGAAATATAGATATTTATCCATAATGGTTTTAATATTGATATTATCTATAGGAACTGTTTGTGCACAGGATATTGCTGCTGATGCAGAAGATGCTGTTGCTGAAGGCAGTAATGATGTTTTATCCGTAGATAATAATGTCAATATTTTAGAAAATGAAATAAGTTCAGGGAGTAGTGTCCCAATAGAAAATGATGCTATTCTGGAAAATGCTAATATTTCTGATAATGATAAATTGCTTGGAAATATTAATGAAAATGCTGTTGGAGAAAGTATTAATGTAACTAATGATACTTTCTTCGAAGTTTTTAATGAAACCGGTTATTTAAGAGACAATATCACTGCAGATACTTTAATATTCAGTGGGAAATTTGAGGGAAATAACTTGTCTTTGGAAAATATTATCATCAACAGGACTGTTAATTTAGAAGGTAATTCTGCTCGTTTAATTGACTTGGCTTTTGTTATTCTTTCAGATAATGTTACTGTTGGTGGGTTTGATATTCATTCTGGCTCTTTATCTGATATAATTAGTATTCGTGAAGCAGATAATGTTTTAATTCAAAACAACAACTTTACTATTGGCGTATTTGATGATGGTGATAGTTATGGTATTAATGTTATTGATTCAAATTATGTCACACTTTATAATAATATAATTTATTATAGTGTTTTTGCTAATGACACTTCTCAAAAAAAAGCTATTTATGCTAAAGGGTCTGAATATTTAAATATTACGCATAATGACCTTACTGTATTTTTACCTCCTCGTCCTGTTGATTGGGATACTGGAATTGTTTACTCTGAAGCTGTCTTCTTAAATGACTGTGATAATGCAGTTTTAAATGATAATGTTATTTTGACTTTTTCTTATGGTGATGCAATATCTGAGTATGATACTATTTACGCATTACATGTTTTAGGTGATAATGCAACTATTACTGAAAGTGAAATCCTTCTTTCAAATGCTCCATGTGGTTATGGTATTGTCGTTTCTGGTGAAAACTTTAATATTAGCAATTCTGAGCATATTGATGTTAATAATGGTACTTATTCCTGCGGTATAGAAGTTGATGGTGTTTCAAATGGTGTAATTGATTATAATAATATTAATGCTGTAGGTGAGTCTGCTTATGGTATTTACACTGCTAATTGGGCTGGTGATGTAGTAGCAAACATCACTGGAAATGTAATCAATGCGGAAGGTATTACAGCATTCGGAATGTCTTTAAGCGGTAGTGAAGCTATAGTTAATCTAAATGAAATAATTATGAATGATGGTAACTATACTACAGGT
>CACXWH010000096.1 GCA_902771225.1 uncultured Methanobrevibacter sp.
TCAAGGAAAATCCACATATTATTATGAATGGAAATGCTTTGACGAAAAAATAGGCATGGCCTAAGAATCTCCGGCTTCTACAAGCCGGAGAGGTTCAATGAATCCATTTCCTCCAATATAAAATATGTTGTCCAGTAGGATAGTGTTTTTAACAAATGAATCTTCAACACACAAGTTCAAGGCCAGCCCTACAATCAAACCTAAAACCATGGAAATCATCATTCACTGGGTCAGACTAATGTTTTTCAATTTACTAATCATTCAAATCACTTAATTTTTAACAAATCATAATCCAATTTGATAATCTTGGAGTATCTACTATTGGAGATTTTTTTCACATTAATATATTTGAAAGTAATTGTTTTTAAAGTTTAAAGTCTTTTTCTTGAATTTTTAATCTTTATATTATATTTTGAAAAATCAAATATTTGGGTTAGACTGCGAAAAATGGTTAAAACAAACTGATATATACATAAGCAACAATACTGCTCTAAAATCATAGAAACATGGGGCGATATTGAAAACACCATAGGGAATTGACAACTGGGAAAAAGCATAGATGGTGAAATACTCCAGTGATGAAACTATTAAAATCTAAAAAATGGAAAAAAAGAGTAAAATAAAATTGATTAAAGTTCAGTAGGTTCTGCTTCATAAACATCGATAATTAAATCTTGTGCAACTAAATCTTCGATATTTCCTCCGAACTTAAGGAAATGTTCTGTCTGTAAGTGTGCATTTAAGATTTCTTTGGATTCCCATTGTTCCACAAATAATAATGAGTTGTCTCCAGTATGGCAATATAGGTTATAATCTATATTTCCATCTTCTTTCCTTGAATTTTCAATTAAATCCTGTGCAAATTCAATAATCTTATTTGCAGCATCATCATCTTTAGGGATTGCTTTTGCTAAAACAAATATCATAATATCACCTTTAAAATAATCTAAGTTAAAAAATTAGAAGAAAATCGTCTAATAATTTAACTTATATCAAAATTTTTATTTATTCTCAAATTGAGGAATTCCAGTTATTCTAAGACCTCCATAATGGGATTTGTATTTAATATTTAATCCAATTAAAAGAGGAGTAATTTTTTCGATAATACGGGATTTTTCTAAAATTCCACAATCGATTGTTTGCATGCCTGGAATTTTATTGATTAGTTCTGCAGCAATTTCTTTTGCTTCATTATCATTGCCTGCAATTAAACAGTCACAATCTATGTCATTTGGAATATTGGATAAATGGGAATTACTAATATTACAAAATGCACATATTACTTTTGCACCGGTTCCGGCAAGGATTTTTTCTGTTCTTTCAGCGGCTGAACCTTCCATTAAGTCAATGAAACGGAATGGTTTACCTCCAATGGCTGTTTCTAATGGAACGGTAGCGTCAAGAACTATTTTGTCATTACAGAATTCTTTAATACCTTCAAGAGTAGGTTTTTGAGCTGCTAAAGGCACGGTAAGAATTAGCAAATCTCCTTCTTTTGCAGCATCTTCATTAGCCATACCTACCATATTCAAATCGTAATCTTTGAGTTCTTCTATTGCTTCTTCAACTATTGTTAATGCTTTTTCTTCTTTACGGGACCCTACTATGACCTCAACACCTTCTATAGCAAATCTTTTTGCAATACCTAATCCTTGAGGTCCAGTTCCGCCAATTACTGCAACTTTCATGTTATCCTCCTAATATAAATTGACAATTCACCAAAAATTTTTTAAAAAAAAGTAATGGAAAAAATTCCATTACTTTAATTTCCAATAGACAAATATGGTGAAACTAGTCAAGATCTAGTTTTACAACAGGTTTAATTAAGTCTTTTGGTTTTTCTTTCATTAAGTATAATGCATCTTCGATTTTTTCAAGACCTTCAAATTTGTGGGTAACTAATAATTCTGGGTCTTGTCTGCCCATTAATGCTAAGTCTGCAAGTCTTTCCATTCTTACAGCACCACCAGGACATAATCCGTTTGTAATGTTGATGTTGGACATACCACATCCCCATTCTACACGAGGGATTAATACGTTGTCTGCTCCACTTAAGTAGTTAACATTGGAGACTGTACCTCCTGCTTTTGCAGATGCGATAGCTTCTTTCCATGTGTTTTCTAAGTTACCTCCTGCAATAATTACAGAATCTACACCTGCACCGTCAGTTAATTCTCTTACTTGTTCATCGATTGCTCCTTCTCTGTAGTTAATTATGTCTGTTGCACCGTATTTTTTAGCTACTTCAACAGAAATTGGACGGGTACCTGCTGCAAATAATCTTCCGCACCTAATAATTTTGCACCTGCGATAGCGGAAAGACCTACTGCACCGATACCGATAACGAGTACTGATCCACCTAGAGGAATGTTAGCGTTTTCAGATCCCATCATACCAGTGGACCACATATCTACTAACATACATGCTCCTTCATCTGATAATCCATCTGGCAGGAGTGCTAAGTTTGCATCTGCCATGTTTACGTGGAATCTTTCTCCGAATACACCATCTTTGAAATTAGAAAATTTCCATCCTCCTAATGGTTCGGTTGTTTGAGATGGGAAACCTCTTTGAGCTGCTTCATCATCCCAGTCGGGGGTAATTGCTGGTACGATTACTTTGTCTCCCGGTTTGAATTTGGTAACTAAACTACCTACTTCAACAACTTCACCAACTGCTTCGTGTCCTAAAATCATGTCAGTTCTTTCACCGATTGCACCTTCCCATACGGTGTGAATGTCTGAAGTACATGGGGATACACATGTTGGTTTAATAATTGCATCCATTGGTCCACATTCAGGAACTTCTTTTTCAACCCAGCAGGTTTCTCCGATTTTTTTCATTGCAAATCCTTTAAAAGTTGCCATTTTTTTCACCTCATTATAAATTCATAATATTTAAAAAAACTACTTTAATGTTTAAAGAATAATTGACTTTAAACAAGTACTTTTAAGAAATCACACCTATTAACGTATCATTTCTTTATAAAGTAAGTTTAAATAAATATTTATGTAAATAATTATATTTTTGACTTTATATATAAAAGTTACTATTTCTAAGCAATCAATTTTCAAATTAAATAATAATTAACTGTTAATTGATATTTTTACAAGTTAAAAAAGTTTTTTAAAATTGAAAATTTCAATATGGACTCCTGTTCATTTCAAAATTCGCTATCAAAAAATCAGTTTGTGTTCAATGTTTAAGATTTATTTTTCAAAATCATATTCATGATAAAAAATTATCTTCGTGATAAAAAATTAAAATTATGGTGGGTGTTATAAATTTAAAAAAATATTATATTAATCGGTAATGTGTTCCTTATATGATTCATAGAATCTTTCAGCTTCTTTTAATACTAATTCATCGTCATTAAAAAGCATTTCTGAGCTGTCAAATACCACATCATCAAAAAATAAGAAAAGTGAAGTAAAAGTATTTGTAGTCGTAAAAAAGATGTTGGCAATATCGTCGACTATGTAGTAATCGACTTTTTTATCCCTCACCAATGATCTGAAGTACCTGTCTGAATCTGATTTAATAATCAAATCAAGGATGTTTTCAGTAGTAATCAAATCCAAATGGCCGTCATATAAAATAATTGAATCATAGATGGTGTCCATAAATATTTTAGAATATACCGGCAAAATTATACGGATATCTTTGGATAACTTGATATTTTTTAAATATATATTAATGGGTTTTGCAAATTCGGTAATGTTTGATTTGATAACACTTGAATCATTTAAAAAGGACAATTCTTTCAGGTGTTTATTTGGGATTGACTTAAGTGAATGGTTTTCCCAAAATGCCCGGTTATTGTCAATATTTTCAAAAGTTTTCATTAGATCTTTTAAATTTTGAGTGACTAAATATCCTGTAGAAGTAATTGCATACTGTTTATTGGACTGTCTTGTAATCAGACCGCAGGACTTCAGTTCATTTAATCCACGGGATATATTCCCGGACTTTTTTTGAAATTCTGATTCCAGTTCCTTGATTGATTTTGAAGATTCATATAAGTTAAACAAGAGTTTCAATCTTATTTCAGAAACCATTAAAAATTTAAGCATGTCGAAATCTTTCAAATCATTTGGCCTGTCAAAAAATTCAGATTTAATAATTACACCCCCTTATCCTCACTGAAAACTATATCGTCCATATAAACATAATTTTTGCATAATTTTTCATATTCATCAAAGAGTTTTAAACCCCATTGTATGGCTTCTCCGCTGGTTGAAGTAAGAACGGCATGCTGATTAAATTCACCGGTTTTGTGATAAAATGCCAGAACCAGACATTTGTCAGATACAATAAATGCAAATTCAATGTTGATGTCATTTGTTATTAATTTGATGTCTTTATTTTTCACATTGCTTTTTGGAAGATAACCTTTAATAAAATCCGTCACGGCATGTGAAACTTCTTCGGGAAGTATCAGCTCAACGCTGCACTCATTATCAACCCAATAACTTATTATGTCTTCGTGTCTTGGATGGAAATACGGAAATATTCCTTTTAAATATTTAAATCCCATTAAAGAACGTTTGAAAATATCGATGACTTTAAATAACTCTATATTATTTGTTTTTATCAATTTCGTATCTTCAAGTGCAGACAAATCATTGGTTGACTCAATATTGATGTCCAATAAAGAATCATTTAAATACTCAACATTTTCTCTTAAAAATTTAGCTGACTTATTAAAATTAAGCATATGGATTATTTTGAGCTTTGTCCTGTTATACAAATAAAATTTATCATCGATGTTGTAAATGAACTTCCTTTGTTCAAGCTTATTTATATTGTCCAAAATTGAACTGTAACTGTAGCTGGTTTTGTCTTCGATTTGCTTAATTGAAGCTGCTGAGTTATATAAACATCCGATGATTTTTAAACGGATTTCTGAGTTAATTAAAAATTTAATTTCCTCTTGAAAATCATTCAAATACTCTTTGTTAAAATCAAGTTTCAACATCATCCCTCTGATAAGCAAATGCAATAATAATTTTATTTAATAAAATGGCTTTGTAGAAATCCTCATTTTTATTGAATTTGAGTTGATCGATAGATGTTGTAGATTGTATTTTTGAGTTTTGTTTCTTTATTTGATAATTGTAGGC
>CACXWH010000097.1 GCA_902771225.1 uncultured Methanobrevibacter sp.
ATCAATAAAACTTTATGAATAATAAAGTTATCTTGATATTATAAAAATTTTTTATTCAAAATAAATAAAGGAGATTTTATATTGCATATTATGGAAGGATTCCTGCCTCCTATGTGGTGTCTTATATGGTATATTGTAATGATACCAATAGTAGGTTACGGATTATATCAAATTAGAAAAATGGTTGATGAAAACCCTGATATCACTGCATTACTTGCAGTATCAGGAGCATTTATGTTTGTACTTTCATCATTAAAATTACCATCTGTTACTGGAAGCTGTTCTCACCCTTGTGGTAACGGATTAGGTGTAGCATTATTCGGTCCAGCAACTATCGTACTTCTTTTCCAAGCATTACTGCTTGCACACGGAGGAATTACCACTTTAGGTGCTAACTGTGTATCCATGGGTATTGTTGGACCATTTGTAGGATGGTTAGGTTACAAAGCATGTCAAAAAGCAGGTCTTGGATCCAAAGTCAGCATTTTTGTATGTGCATTCTTAGCAGATATCGTAACTTACATTGTAACTTCAATCCAATTAGCATTAGCTTTCCCAATACCAGATTTAGGCGCTGCAGTTGCTAAATTTTTCTTAGTATTTGCTCCAACCCAGCTCCCACTCGCTATTGCTGAAGCATTGCTTACTTTAATTATTTGGAACACCTTATTAAGTTACAAATCAGATATTTTATTAAAATTAAATTTAATCAACCCTCAAGATGTACCATCAGGAGATGCATAAAATGAAACATGAAAATTTAATTTTATTAATTATAGCTTTAATAATCATAATTGCACCTTTGGTTGCATACAATGGTTTAGGTGAAGATCAAGGATACTTCGGAGGAGCAGATGACGCAGGTTCAGATGCGGTATCCGAAACTGGTTACAAACCATGGTTCGAAAGTTTCTGGGAACCTCCATCTGGTGAGATTGAAAGTCTGCTCTTTGCAGTTCAAGCTGCTATCGGTGCTATAATCATCGGTTATGCAGTAGGTTACTGGAAAGGTCAGAAAAAAGTTGAATAAGCACATTTTAACTGAGATGTGTTTGTTTTTATAAGATTAATATTTTTTAATATTAATCTTTTTATCAGTTTATCCACAATTTCTAATTTTTTAAAAAAAAACAATCATCTATTTAAAAACTATTTTTAAGATTTTAACATTTATCAACAATTTTAAAAATTAAAAATCTAAAATACATTATGAAATTAAAGATTAATTTTAAAAAATTCTAAAAGTTACATTAAAACTTTTAAAACAAGATTAACTTTATATGTAAAACGGCACATATATAAACATAGAAAAAGTTTAGTTTATTATTTAGACTAATTTTAAATGGTGAAAAAATGGAATTTGATATTGATTATATTGCACATAACAATAAACTTTCAGAATATAACCCCTTTATAAAAGTAATTGTATCAATCATATTGATTCTATCTACATTGGTTATAAGCAACAATTATTATTCCATTGCAATTATCATATTATCAAGCATTCTCATACTGGGAGTGGCTCGAGTCTCACTCAATGATTATATTAAGTTTTTAATCATTCCTTTCTCATTCACATTCCTTACATGCATATTCATTTTATTCTTCTTCCCTCAAGGAGAATATATCTGGGACAGCGGAATCTGGGGTATCGGAATCACCACATATTCATATACAACATCAATGCTTACATTCTTTAGAGTATTCGGTTGTTTTTCAGCACTCGGATTCATGACATTGACCACACCGATTGCAGATATTATGCATGTTCTTAGAAGATGCTATGTTCCGCAAATATTCTGTGAAATCGCTACATTGATGTACAATGCGATATTCATATTCCTGGAAAGACTTGAAACTATGAGAAATGCTCAAAAAACAAGACTTGGATATTTGTCCACATCTACTGACACCATAAAGTCATTAGGTGGAATGGGATCAAATCTTTTCCTCACATCTTTGGAAAAAAGCGAGACTTTGCAGAAGTCCTTAGATTCTAGATGTTATACTGGTGATCTGCCTGTATACAGGCCAGATAGAAAAAAAGATTCTTATCCGGAACTTGTAAACTAATTGCATAAAATTTTTTTATTTAATGGTTGATTTAACTAATCTTAAATTAATCATCTTTTTTTACTGTTTTATTTTATAGAATTAATAATTTAGAATTATTGATTTGTGTTTAATTTTAAATTTTAGGATTATTGATTTGTGTTTAATTTTAAATTTTAGGATTATTGATTTGTGTTTAATTTTAAATTTTAGGATTATTGATTTGTGTTTTTTTAAGATAATTAAATTATCTTTTAAGGTATCTCATTTTTTAATTTATATTTTGATGATGTGTTTTCTTAAAAGTAATAGATTGTATAGCTTAAAGTTCATAATGTGTGTTTTTAGGGAATTAGATTTAGATAATAAACTTTATTGATTTGTTTAATTATTTTTTGAGATATTTTAAAAGATTAATTTAAGATAAAGTTAAATCAACTTTTTATTTTATTCAATCCAGATAAGATTATTAAATATTTATTGATTTTTTTGTTTGTAATCATCTATTGCTGCTCTTAATGCATCTGCAGCTAAGTTGGAACAATGCATTTTAACTGGAGGAAGTCCATCCAGCTCATCAGCCACATCATTTCTGGATATCTTTAAAGCATCCTCGATAGGCATGCCGACAGCCATTTCTGTAATCATGCTGCTTGTAGCTATTGCTGCACCGCATCCAAAAGTTTCAAATTTAATGTCCTGAATTACATCATTGTCATCAACATCAATATAAATTGTCATCAAATCTCCGCAAGTCGGATTTCCAACTGTACCTTGGCCGCTTGGGTTTTCGATTCTTCCAGTATTTCTTGGATTTGCAAAATGATCCATTACTTTATCGCTGTATTCCATAATATCACCTTTATATGGTTTTCATAATTTGAATAAATTAGATTATTACTATTTTTTTAATTTGAACTTCATTTTAAAAATTGAAAGAAATCAAATAATGAATATTTGATTCTTTAATGGTTTATTTAATGAGAAGTGAAGCTGGACTCGTCAAAAGCTATTGAAGCATTCTTCTCATTGTCCCAGATAGGAGACATAGTCCTTAATGTTGCAACTATTTCCTCTAAGGTATCAACAACGGTATCAACATCCTCCAAGCTGTTTTCTGTTCCAAGTGAGAGTCTTAAGGAACCATGAATATCAGCATCGGCAAGTCCTAAAGCACTTAAAACATAAGAAGGTGACAAACTTTTGGATGAACATGCAGAACCGGTTGCTCCGTTTATTCCTTTTGCATCCAGTCTTAAAATCATGGATTCACCTTCAATTGCAGCAAAACGAACATTCACATTATTTGGAAGTCTGGTATCAGGGTCTCCGTTCAAATAGGATTCAGGAATTCTATCTAGAATCTTTTCAATCAATGCATCTCTGATGGCAGTCAATTTTTCGGTATTAACTTCCAAATCTCTTTTAGCGATTTCCGCTGCTTTTCCAAATCCTATGATGCCGGCCACATTTTCAGTACCTGATCTTTTTCCACCTTCCTGGCCTCCTCCATGAATGTATGGATCCAGTCTTAATCCTTTTCTAATGAATAGAGCGCCTACACCTTTAGGACCGTATATTTTATGAGAGGACATTGATAATAAATCAATGTTTGCTGCTTTGACATCTACAGGGATTTTACCTATTGATTGAACTGCATCGCAGTGAAATATTATGTCATTCTCCTTAGCAATCTTACCGATTTCCTCTATAGGCTGGATAGTACCTATTTCATTATTTGCATGCATTACTGAAATGAGAATTGTATCTTCCCTTATCGCATTCTTCAAATCTTCAATACTGATTATTCCGTTTTCTTGAACAGGAAGATAAGTTGTCTCGAATCCAAAGTTTTCAAGATATTCACAAGTATTTTTAACAGCAGGATGTTCGATTTCAGTAGTAATGATATGTTTTCCCTCATCTCTAAGCTTGATTGCAATCCCTTTTATAGCCCAGTTGTCTGATTCGGTTCCACCGCTTGTAAATACAATCTCTTTTGAATCTGCATTAATCAAATCTGCTACGTTTGCTCTTGCTTGATCCAATCCTTTTTTAGCATTACGTCCTAATGTATAAAGGGTGGAAGGATTTCCAAATTCTTCTTTTAAGTAAGGTAACATTTCATTTAATACTTCTTCTTTTATAGGAGAAGTCGCTGAGTTGTCCATATATATCATTATATCACTTCACATTAATTATGAAAATAGTAATTTTTAAAATATAACTATAGTTATAATTATAACGATTGTAATATATAAAAGTTTTGGAAAGCCTTAAAAATAATTAAAAAATAAATTAAAAAGCATTATTTTACATAAGTGATATAGACCAATAAAAATCCAAATAATAAAATAAATAGTAGTTTCATTTTAATAAAAATAACGATCAATTATATTAAAATAAAATTAATAAGTTTCATAAAAATAATATTTGTATATGATATAATGCATCAAAATCAGAAATATTATATTAATAATATTAATTATAAATAGAATAAAAAAATATGAAGATTTTTTAAAAAATCAAAATCTAGAGAAATATAAAAAACATTAAAATAGAAAAATTAGAAACTAAGAAAAAAACTGAAAATAAGAAAATCTGTACTAAGAAAAAAACAGAAAATAAAAACACTAAAAAAAATATATAGTTCGTGTTTTATAAAACTAAATAATTTGTGATAAAAAAAAGGCTGGCAGCAAAAGGAAATTCCCATAGACCGAAACCCATAGTACACAAACCAAACGCGTAAAGACTTAACTTCTGGGATCGAAACGA
>CACXWH010000098.1 GCA_902771225.1 uncultured Methanobrevibacter sp.
TGTTGTAAGTTATATTCTTCATATATTAATTGATTTATCTACATTTTTACTTCAAACAACAAATCATATGTTAATTGGGGAGATTTAACTCCACAAAACATTTTTTTATAATTTTATAGGATAATTATAAAAAACATAACTCTAATTTATCAAGCATGTTCTCCTAATTCAAATACAATTAAAAAAAGGCATGAAAATAAATCCAAAATACTCGAAAATATGTGGCAGGATTAAATAAGTATTGTCAAGGTTATAACCTTAAATTATATCAAAATTCAAATAAATAACAAGAGTAAACAAAAAAAGTAAAATTAAAACTAAGGATGTATAAGTAGCCAATCCATAAAGTCAATTTCGCCGAAACTTAATTCTTTTTTACCTTCAATCACATCCAAAAGTATTGAAACTATATCATCTATACTCAAATCACTAACATCCAATTCATAGACATTATTTTCATAGATATCTAAACTTTCAGAAGAACAAACACCTAATGCTTCTGCTTCCAAGTTTTCATGAATTAAAGCCAGTCTTTTTTCAAGAATTTCAGGTCTGCACCTTAATATAATTAATTTATCTGCACCAGAACATAAATGACTTAAATGACCTTCAACGATCAAATTATCTGATTTTGAAATAATACCTAAAAGAGTTTCATTTAATGCATCGACATCAATAATTTTATAACCTTTGTCATCATCAATACCTAAAACTAAATTGTTAGAAATAGCTAAATCATTGATTTTAACTAATTCCCAATTTAATTTTTGAGATAATACTTCACTAATTGTAGTTTTTCCAGTACAAGGAGTACCACTGATAAAAATAATATTAGACATGATAATCTATTTTTTTAAGATAATTCTTAAAACATCTTCATCTTCAAGAACATGGTCCGGTCCAACTTTCTGGCCTGGGAATTTAACAGATGTACCCCAAACTTTAGCATGGCGGAAGTTCTTAACAAATTCTCTGTGTAACTTTCCACATGCATCAATAACCGTGGACCCTTTCTTAATAACTAGTGGATCTTCCATATCTGCTTTTTTACCTTGTGGTTTTAAATAAACCCTAACTAAATCCAAATTATCAAATATTAAATCTTTTAACTCATCAATATTAGTTTTTTTATCGGCAGAAATTGGAATAAAATCCGGGATATATTTTCTAAGCTCTTCTAAGTAATCATCATCAACTAAATCCACTTTATTCAATAGAATTAACATTGGAACATAAGACTTATTTCTATCCAAAACATCAATAAATTGATCTATTGTCACATCATCCCTAAATAGAACATCCGCATTATGCATTCCATACTCATTAATAATAGATCTTATTGTTTTTTCATCCAAATGAGTCAAAGGACATGTTGATGAAACTTTAACCCCACCAAGTTTCTTTCTGTTAACAGTCACATCCGGAGGGTGTTCATTTGGTCTGATACCAATATTTCTAAGTTCATTTAAAATAACATTTAAATGTTGTGGATTTAAAGTATCTAAAACTACTAAAATTAAATCTGCAGTTCTTGCTACAGATAATATCTCCTTACCTCTTCCTTTACCACTACTAGCTCCAGTAATAATTCCTGGAATATCAAAAACCTGTATTTTTGCATTTTTATGTTCCATGACTCCTGGAACAATATCCAAAGTAGTAAATTGATAAGCCCCAACTTTACTTTCAGCATTAGTAATTTCATTTAATAATGTAGATTTACCAACAGAAGGAAAACCAACCAGTACAACAGTCGCGTCTCCAGTTTTTTTCATGTGAAATCCTTGACCTTTATGGCCAGAACTACTGCGTTGGAGAGATTCCTCTTTTAATCTTGAAAGTTTAGCTTTTAATTTCCCAATATGGTGTGAAGTAGCTTTATTATAAGGGGTTTTTTGAATTTCTTCTTCAATGTCTTTAATTTTATCTTCAATACCCATTAAATCACCATATTATACTAAAAATATAAAAAAAGAGATTGGAAATTTAATCCAATCTATCTAGTGTTGTTAGACGGAGATGCTCCGCCAGCAACAGTATTATTAAAGTTTATTTTCCATAATGATACACCATTTTCCATGTGAACCATTTCATAAATATTTTGGTTTGCACCACCCAATAGATACAATTGAGTAAACATGGAATTAGATAACTTATTATCCATCAATATTGGAGTGTATTTATTTTTCTCACCCATTAAGAATAATGTGTAATTTGCATCTTTAACATCCCCAACGGATTCATTTTTAACTAAATACCCATCTTCAATAACAATCATGTGAGAGATATTTAATGGATTGTATGGAGTACCATTTAAAATAATTGCACTATTATTATATGTGTTTATTGCTTCAGTGTATGCCGTAGTTGAGTTGTTACCCGTTCCTCTTTGAATAACTGCATTTACAAGTAAACCGGAATTATTATATAAAGATAATTTACCCGTTGTTCCAGGTTCTACAGTTATTTGTTGGTTAGGAACATGATAATTATAGTTTTTGGAACTTTGATTTGTGAAGTTCCAATCACCAAAGTAACTCCACCAACCAGCTTTTTGAAGCATATCTGAACTTGCAACAAATGTTACTGGACGTGGATTTGCAGGGTGAGTACCATTTACAACTTCTTGAGCTTGTTCATTAGTTAAATGATATTTATTAACTAAAGTGTCTGAAGCATTTTTAGCAGTCATTGGCAATATTTCTTTAAGGATTTCAGTTGTTTTACCATAATCTCCTGTGGCATTATATAAGTCCTGTTGAGGTTTTGTACCTGAAGAATCCAGCATTCTGAAAATACCAGCGGAATATTGCAAATCACTTGTAGTCATCGCTTGACCCAGCCAGTATGCACGATCTCCTGACTGAGAACCTCCATCGAATGTTACCTGCCTATCAGCAGCAATCTCAAAGAGGTAACCGAAGTCCCACCAAGATGTAATAACAGTATTATTTTCAGTATTTTGATTAATCCAAGTCATTGAATTCCACATTGCATCATTAGTACCTGGAACCACTTGATTTGCTGTAATATAAGCACCACAAACTGTAGGAGATACTAAAGCAAGAACTATGAGAGCAATTGCAATATATTTCTTAACAGGAATGCTTGTATTATCTGCAGATTTGTTTGGTTTTAAAACATGAATAGAAACTAATCCAATAGCCATGAAAGCAACTAATAATACTAAACCATATGTTAAATTAATTTGAGTTAATGGATAAGCTGCAAGAGCCGCACAAAGTATTACGATAACAGTTAACCAATTGTCATTGTTTAATTTATTTTTAATGTAATCCGTAGCAAAACCTATAAATATACCAGTCATTAATCCGAAAGGTAAAACAATCGTAGTAATGAATCTTGAACCCCTAGTTACCGCCAAAATAGTAATTAAAGTCCAAACTAAGAATAAACATGAATATAAAATAATTAAACGTTTATTTTGAGTAATTTCATCCGAAGTACTGCCAAGATTATCTAATTGACCAATTGATAATTTAAATTTATTTTGATCATCAATTTTCTGAGCGGCTGAAACCCTATTACCTTTACTAGGTTTTGATTTAATATCCTTAGGAGCATTAGATTTTCTAAGTTTAAATGCTCTTGAAACTAAAATATATAAAACAATTAAACCAGCAAACATTACAGATATTCCACCGAGACCGTTTACAACACCATTTGAATTAGCTAAAAATGCTGAACCCATACCTGCACCAAGTAAGTTTGGCATTTGCATCTCTGCAACAGAAATAAGTACGTTAGGGAATCCACCAACAACCCTAGCAGTGGATTGTAATGAAAGTAAATTAAGTAAACTACCAAATATTCCTATTACAGTGTCAACACCTCTGAAAATAGCAAGTCCTATAGCACCAATAACTAATAATAAAATAATTGATTGTAATTCTTTCTGATGAATAAACCATGAAAGCTTATTAGAATATTGGTCTTGATTATCCTCTCCAATGTTGAATATATAACATGCAATTAAATATACAACAGCAAATATACCCATCAAACCTACGTAAAAGATATAACCAGTCCATGACTGTGAGAACAATCCTATTGACACAATAGAAAGTACAGCATAAATTACTTTTAAAGCAAGATTATCCGTCCGTATACACTCAACAAAGAAGAATATGAAGAAAAGTGAAAATATGTAATAAAACATATCTGTATCGAAAAATCCTGGGAATGTGTGTGCAAAGTAGTTTGGAGCTAAAACTATAATTAATGTGGCGGCAATAGCACCCCAATCATTAGTTAATCTCCTAGCAAATATAAAAGCCGGAATAACAGCTAACGATGCAATAAATGCACCAGTCCAAAATGCAACTTCCCGAATACCATGATGTCCGAAGAATTGGTTTACAATATCATGGATGAACGACGTCACATATACAATACCCAACTCATAATTAATTACATTACCATCAGGAGCATATCTATGCATATCCATCTGTGTACCATTATCATATTTTATATCTCCAACATAGCCATGATCTACATAATTCTCAGTTAACCTTAAGTTATAATATGAATCCATTTCACTAAAATAAGGAAGACCTGAAGAATCAACATAATCCCCTTTTATTTCATTAGGAAGAATGTTAAGATCGGCTGCAGGAGCCCTTAATGCAAAAACAACAGCTAAAAGAATCAATATAATGATTATAGATTTAGCTACTGTTATAGTTGTTTCTTTATTCATTAAAATCCTCTATTTCAGTTCGTTTTTAAAATCAATTGATTATAAGAGTAATTGAATAATATAAC
>CACXWH010000099.1 GCA_902771225.1 uncultured Methanobrevibacter sp.
TTGCTTGAAAAACCCCTACGTAGAATTGACATAGCAAATGAATTTGGAATATCAACAGGATCATTAAGCAATTATTTAAATAACCTCCAAAATCAAGGGTTAATAATACTAAATAATGGATTATATGAAATTTCCGAGCCAATTCTCAAAAGATGGTTAGAGCTAGAATTTAATGAAAAGGGAATCTATCCATATAGAAGCATATAAAAAAACGAATAATTCGTATAAAACGTATGAGATAGTTCGCATGCTTATCGATTTGAACTAATAAACTCTGATAAAAAAGAATAACTGTTTGACTAGATAACTATTAAATATTGCTAATTTTAAGAGACTACATCCTGAATAGAAAAATTAATTAATTAACATGACCATAAATAACTAACAATGTTTCAATTACGAAAATTAAATTCACTATTAGTCATAATAATAATTTTAATACTTGCATCTCATGCTTTATTAACAGGATTGTTACTAGCTGGATTAATTGAATACACTCCAAATACTATTGTAACCGGTGAAGTACTATTATTCTTTGTTATAGTCCATATAATTATAAGTCTATATCTATTCATCAAAGACAAGATTAAACAGCGAAAAATACATGTATATGCCAATATCAATAAGGATACGATAGTTCAGGCAATCAGTGGGATATTTATAATCATCTTTATTGTAGCGCATGTTTTATCATACATTTATCTTCCAGCATATATTCCAAATTTTAATTGGCAAATTACTCATCTAACTATCGACACATTATTCTTTATAACATTATTCATCCATTTGCAAATAAGCATTCCACGATTATTGGTCTCATTTGGATTTTTAGTTGAAAAAAATGATTATGACAAATGCAGGAAAGTTATCAGAATCCTGTTAATTATAATATTCACATTATTGTTCCTAACAGAACTATCATATTATATTCTATGAAAGAGTTGATTTTATGGTAAAAGAAATTATAGTGATTGGTGCAGGTCTTGCAGGACTGACCTGTAGCGTAAAATCCGCCAGCAAAAATATGCACGTGAAATTATTTTCACCGGCGCATTCAGAACGATCCCAATCAGTAATGGCAATGGGCGGAATAAATGCCGCATTAAACACTAAAGGAGAAGATGACTCTGTAAATGAACATTATACAGACACCATTAATGCAGGACAACATATCAACAACCATAATGCCGTGGAAAAACTAACAAATGATGCCCCAGAAATAATCGATTGGTTAAGCAAACTTGGAACAAGTTTCACAAGAGATGACGACGGCAATGTGGATGTCAGGTACTTTGGTGGCCAAAAGAAGATGAGAACAGCTTATGCCGGTGCAAGAACAGGAAAACAGATTCTAACAGCAATCAACACTGAATGCAGGAAATGGGAATATAAAGAAAAAATTAAAAGATACGTCGGTTGGAGATTCTTATCATTGATATTGGACGATAATAAAGTCTGTTGTGGCGTGGTTATGATTAACGAAAATACAGCAGAAATTAGAGATTTTTATGCTGATTTTGTTGTTATAGCATCCGGCGGCATGAATAAGGTTTTTGGAAAAATCAGCGGATCCCTGCACAATGATGGATTTGTAAGTGGGAAATTATTGAATCAGGGTATTGAATTAGCCAATATGGAAATGATACAGTACCATCCAACAACCATAGAAACCCCTGTTAAAAGAATGCTCATTACTGAAGCCGCCCGTGGAGAAGGCGGTAGATTATATACTTTGCGCAATGGTGAAAAATGGTATTTCATGGAAGAATGGTATCCTGAACAGGGTGCTTTAATGCCTCGCGATGTTGTATCTCGAAGCATATACAGAGTATGTCATGAAGATAACATGGGAATTGATGGTGAAAATAAGGTTTATTTGGATTTAACTCACTTGGATGAAAAAACCGTCAAAACTAAGCTTGATGAGGTTTATGATGTTTGTATGAACTATCTAAATCTTGACCCTACTCGTGAGCCAATTCCAGTTTATCCGGGCGTCCATTACTTCATGGGAGGCATACGTACAGACGATGCTCATAAAACCAATATTAGGAATTTATTCGCTATTGGAGAATGCTCTTCACAGTACCATGGTGCCAATCGTCTTGGAGGAAATTCATTGCTTGGAGCCATACACGGTGGATGGGTAGTGGCTGATCAATTGGAAGAAATTTCATGTGAAAATAATAGTTCTGAAGAATATGAAATATTAAACTACGAATATGAAGCCTATGAAAATTGGAAGGAACTGCAAAAAGAGGCCAACAACATTTCATCATATGAAATTGAAGAAGAAATTGCAAATATAATGAACAGAACCATGGGGATTTACAGAACGGAAAGTGAACTAAAAGAAGGATTGAATAAACTGGATTCCCTTGAAACAATTCATGTAAACAGTCATGGGTGCTATTATGATTACATTTTATTAAGATCACTGATAGATATTGCAAAAGCAATGCTATCATCAGCATTAGCAAGGAAAGAAAGCAGAGGCGCACATCAAAGATTAGATTATCCCGAAACAAATGAGGAATACCTAAAAACAACCGTGATATCATTTGACAATGATGAATTAAAAATTACATTCAACGATACAGAGGAGAGAATGAGCTGGTAAAAATGGAGTCAATAACCGTAATTATAAAAACCTCAAAAGGCATGAAGGAATATACTTATGAAGGCGATCTCAACATTCCGGTAACTACTCTATTAGAAAGAATCAATGTGAAACATGATATTAAAATCCATTATTCGTCCAGTTGCCTTCAAGGACTGTGCGGAAGTTGTTCAATGATAATCAATGGTTTGCCAAAGCTTGCATGCAAAACATTTGTGAATGAAGAAGCAACAACCAAAAAAATGCATATGATTACAATAGAACCCTTAAGCAAGTTTCCTGTTGTAAACGACTTGGTTGTCGATAGAACCTCAATGTTTGAAAACATTAAAAATTCCCGCCAATGGCTTGAAGAAGAATCACGTATTAATCAGGATAATCTAGAATTTGAATATGAAGCATCACAATGTTTGATGTGCGGATGCTGTTTAGAAGCCTGTCCTAACTATACCGGTGAAGACAATTACTATGGTGCAATTTTACCTGTGACATCCTCTAAAATATCAAAACAGGAAAGTAATATGGATAAATTGAAGTTTCTCAAAGAAAATTACAGTAATCATTTTTATAATGATTGTGTGAAATCTCTTGCCTGTGAAAATGTTTGTCCAATGAATATTCAAACACAAAGAGCTATTTCAATAATGAATCGCCATTCAATTTGGAAATTCCATAAATTATTGAAAAAATAACTGATAAATACGAACAATTCGTATAAAACAAATAAAAAAGTTCGGATACTTATCAAAATCAAGTGCTAAAACTCTGATGAAAAATTTGTTTTGTAGTTATAATTAAATTTTTTGACACTGTTAAAAATTTAAAAATAAATACTATTTGTTTGATGTGTAATATTCCTTCCACTTCGTAAAATTGCTTTAACTTAGTAAAATTGCTTTCATTTCTAATAAAAACTATATTTACTACCTAATTTAATATATTACTAAGTAATTTATCCGTAATCAATTGAAAGGAGGGAAACTTATGGATGAAAAATACGCTATCAAATTATTTGATGAATATAAAATCAGAACTAAATGGGATTCTGAAATCGAAGATTACTACTATTCAGTAATAGATGTTATTGCAGTTCTTACGGGAAGTAAAAGACCACGAAAATATTGGTCCGATTTAAAAAGCAAATTAAAATCTGAAGGAAGTGAAGTGTCCGAAAATATCGGACAGTTGAAAATGCTTTCTCCTGACGGTAAAATGCGTAAAACAGATGTTGCAACAACAAAACAATTATTACGTCTAATACAATCTGTTCCTTCACCAAAAGCAGAACCCTTTTAAGACATGGAATGAGAGCTGAAGTGGTTGCTAAATCTGCTGAAGTACCATTA
The DNA here is from genome assembly GCA_902771225.1 of uncultured Methanobrevibacter sp. GTDB lineage: Archaea > Methanobacteriota > Methanobacteria > Methanobacteriales > Methanobacteriaceae > Methanocatella. Next base: position 3,967 of record CACXWH010000099.1, read on the forward strand.
TCCAGAGTTAAAGCTATTGAAAGAAAAATGAAAAAATAATTT
>CACXWH010000100.1 GCA_902771225.1 uncultured Methanobrevibacter sp.
AATCGCTGGGACAACGATGCAGTAAAAAATTCCAAGAAAAACATACTATAATTTTTTTGGTTTGCGAATCCCCGTCGTCTACACGGCGGGGAGGTTCAAAGGAATCATTTCTTATTATCTGTATTTAATGGGAAAAACAAAAGTTCCATTAAGTCTAAAATATTTCAAACCTAATTTACATATTGTATTCGAAATATTGAAAGTTTCTATTCCAAACACTTTAGAAGATAATCTGGCATTTATTTTACAAACTACAATTGTTAGTACTATCTTTAACAGTAAGCAGATCGGATTAGTGCTTTATGCTGTTTCTATTAGGATACGTGAATTTTTAAGAGCTCCGATCATGGAATGGGTAGAGGATTAATGAGTGTAAGTGGACATTTATTCAGTGCTAAAAATTGAAGAATTAGAGAATATGTACCGGTCAGATTAGAAAAAAAGATAATAATTTAGAAAAGTAGAAAATCTACAAATCCAAATCAAAATTTCGCACACGAATAATTAAAAAAATACGGATTTTTTTAATTTTCAATTATAGTTATGTATTGATTACTATTTAAATATTATAGTAAAATGAAACTTACATCATGATGTTAAAAATTTAATGTATCTGTAAAAGACATACATTACTAAAATAATAGCAATGATCGTCTGAATTGGAATAATAATGTTAAAAATCCAATTATTGAATATTTGTGAAACTTCTTTTGAGGCAATAGCAGTAATGACAAATGGAAACGTGAATGCAGAATAACTGGGATAGAATTTCAATTTTCTATATTCAATAACTTTAGAAAATGCGAATAAGAAAAATGCAAAGGCAATGGAATATATGATTATTAAAAATTCAGTTGAAATAACATTGGCAGAATTGGTATAACCGACAATTAAAATGCTCATTACCGCTGTAAAAATACAAATTAATGGTTTATTTGCTTCTGATTTATTTGGATATTTGAAATATCTGTAAATTACTAAAGGCAATGTAATTAACATTGCAATAAATCCAAATAAGAAAAATATAAATCCGATTTCTGATAGTCCATGAACATGAGCGGTAATAGCACCCATTGTTATTCCGATATACACTATCCAGTAGCTGGGATAGACCTCATTTATATTGAAATTATGACAAATATAACGATAGGTGAAGTAAGTTATCAGCAAAATATGAAGAGCAATACCTAAAATCCAAACACATATTGCCAAAGTACTATCAAATGCATTAAGATATGTAGATAGAATCATCAATGCCATTGAAAAAGTTCCGGAATTTGACAGAATTATGGGATTGGATAAATCATCTTTAATATGTTTAGGATAGAAAATTAATTTCAAGACAAGCATTAAAATTAATATACAGCCAATAATACCACAAAGTAATTTGAAAATTGAATTATATTGCTGTAAAAGATTACCTAAAGATAAAATAGCTAAAATTAATCCTGAAATTGGAATTGGAAGCTTTTTAATAAAATTAATCTGCATTTATAAACCAACATGTTGCTAATTAATATAATATTTATTAATGATATTAATTAACTTTATTTCCACAATTAGTGCAGAAAATATCTCCTTCTCTTATAATTTGACCGCAATTAGAACATTTTAACTCATCAACTATTAATTTAAAACCGCATGATGTGCAAAATACATCACCTTCATTAATAACTCCTCCGCAATTAGGACAGAACAAAGATTCATCCAATTTAGCTCCGCAATTTGTACAAAATATGGCATCTTCTTTTTCAACATGGCCACAATTTTTACATGTTTTAGTCTGAGAGCTTTCAATTTTGTAAACATTATTCGGATTAGGAGTTTCGCCTAAAACAGGTTTTGAATAATCAACTCCCTCTTCAATCTCTAAAACTAAAGATTGCATAACAGCTATTCTTTTATCATCAGCAGGATGAGTTGAGAAAAAATCAAAATTATTGGCATTATGACCACTCATTTTTTGCCAAAATGCTGGCACACCACTAATATCATAACCTGCCCAGTGAATAATTAACATGCCTAAGCGATCCGCTTCAAGTTCCTGGTCTCTACCCCAAGGATTTAATAGCAGATATTGGGAACCCAGACTAACTGTATTTACAGCAGCCCGGGTTAAGTCTCCTACTCCACCCATACCAAGTAAATCGAAAGCAAAACTTCCAACCCATGATACTGTGGTTAAAGTGTTTTTAGTATTTTGAGCACTAACCCTAGTTCTTGTATGATCAAGTAATGCGTGGGCCATTTCATGACCTAAAATAAAAGCTAATTCTTCTTCGTTTCTTGCAATAGATAAAATTCCCGAAAATACAGCTATTTTTCCTCCAGGCATGCAAAATGCATTGACAGTATCATCTAAAAGCAAATGAAATTCCCAATCGTAATAGTCTTCAACGTAATCAAGTCTTCCAATAGAAGATAAGTAATCATAAACTGCATTAATTAATTTATTGGCAACATTATAAATTAATTGACCTTCCGGACGGTTATCAATAATTTGAGCATTATTTACAATTTTGTAATATTCATTATAACATTCCTCTAAAAATTGGTCATCATTAACCTTATCATAATGTTCTTTTCCAGTGAACGGATTTAATGCACTTCGATGATCTTTAGCCATGATATAAAATATTTTTATAGAATAATATAAATTTTGTTATTAAAATGTTACTAAATCCCTTACTAGAACATTCCAGTAACTACCTAAAAATAGCTATTTTAAAAAAAAATAAAATAAAAATCCTAAATTTCTTTAATTATAACATTTAATTTTTCTTTAATGATTTTAACACATTTTTCTCCTTCATCATCAAGACGAAACGGATCATCATTTGAAACATCATAATTGGCTAAAACATCACCAACACCAAGTGTTTCATCCACAACAATACCTTTATTTTCCAATATTTGATTTACACAACCACCATCACAACCATTAACTGCAATAATGGGATATTTTTTTAGCAGTTCATTATTTTTACCGGAAATATCCGCAGATATTGAACCCATACATATTGATATGACATTATCATTCTCTTTTCTACAATCACCTACAGCAACACGAGACACTAATCCGTTTGGACTCATACCATTACATGAAGCCAAAGCTATTTTATCCACCATAGTCTCACCTTAATATTTAATAGATTAAATATGTATATAAATATTAAAGTGATATTATGAGTGTACTTGTAGCATATTATTCAAGAACAAATGTAACCAAAAAAGTCGGCGATGAGATTGCAAAATCAACAGGAGCTGATGTAGAAGAAATCGTATCCAAAGTTAACTATAACGGTAAAGTAGGATTCGTGCGTGGAGGAAAAGATGCTATTTCTGCAAAAATCATAGACCTGGAACCTTTAAAATTTAATCCCGAAGATTATGATTTAATATACCTTGGCGTTCCTGTATGGGCAGGTAAAGCGGCAAATCCAATGATTTCATATATTAAACAAAATGAGGGTAAATTCAACAATGTAAAATTCTTTGCAACAGCCGGAAGCAGTGGATTTGAAAGCACCTTTGAACAAATGGAAGAATATGTTGGTAAATCCCCATTGAAAACATTGGCCCTTACAACTAAAGAAGTTAAAAAAGATGAGTTTAAAGATAAATTAGCTTCATTTATTGAATGAAATGAAACAATACTGTAATAAAGATTGATTGAATCCAACCAAAGAACTTTTGATTTTTAAATTCATATTTTAAATATCAAAGTTATTAGTTTATTCCCACAGATACCCAATAAAGGAGGAATATGTTTTATGAATAAAAAAATAGCATTTGTATTAATTATAATAGGTTTGCTTGCTGTTTCAGCAGTCAGTGCTCAGAACTTATTA
>CACXWH010000101.1 GCA_902771225.1 uncultured Methanobrevibacter sp.
TCATCATCCTTTTTTACAGAAGAGTAGTTATTTGCAACCACTATACCATATTGACAATTATATTTGTTGATGGCATGTTTAATCTGTAGTTTCTTTTTCTTTCCATGACCTACCTCGATTGGAATGATGTTTTCGCAATCTTTTTGAATCAGAAAATCAACATTTCTTTTTTTATCGGCATCATAATAGATAGTGAAATTTGTGAATTGATTATTGGATAAGTTAAACAAATTTGATGCAACTAGGTTTTCAAGAAGGAACCCTTCATAATCATCACTTCCAAGCAATGGGTTTCCCACTTTGGTTGACAGGGCATGTCTGATGCTGGGTGTTGCAAAATAATATTTCCATGATTTTTTAACCCTTTTGGCTGAACCACCATACGGCTCACAATGGAAAATCAGATGGGTCTTTTCAAGCAAATCCAATATCTTATTTACATTTGCAGTTGATGTTTTCAAGTAATTTGCCAGATTCGCTTGTGTTAATTCTCCAGGCTGTTGGAGAGCAAGATATCTTAAAATACGCTTTGCATTGGATTGGTTTTCAGATGAAAGCTCTTTTATTTGCGGCATGTCTTTTGTAATGACCCTTTGTGTAATTTCAACCAAATCCTCACATATTTCCCGATGAGACTTTTTGTCAAACAATATTGGAAAACCACCGAATTTAAAATATTCCTCCCAATCTGTAGAAGAGTAATCCAAGCAATTGGTCAATAAGTTATTTGCTTTAAATTCTGATGATAAAACATTATTAATATCTCCACCGAATATCAAATCTCTTAAATCAGCAGACAAACAACTTACGTCAATACCATATTTTAATTTTAAATGCTGTGTGTAGTTTAGAGGAGTTATGGATTTTTTACGCATTCTTCTTGCAAGATCATCACTGCGTTCCAAATGAAGAGCCGAAGAACCTGTAAATATCATGAAAATATTATATGATTTATCGTATATTACTTTTCCAGAGGAAGCCCATTTTTTATCGATTTGTGATTCATCAACGAATATGAAAACCTTTTCATCTAAATTTCTCAAGTTTGCATGAAATATGTTTTTCAGGTATACTTCAACCATCTGTCTTATATTGCATTCAACCAGATCATTTAAATCATCAAAGGAAATGTATAACACATTATTGGGAGGAATATTCTTTTCTTTTAAGAGATATTCATATGCCTGTAGAATCAATGTTGTTTTGCCAACACCCCTAAGACCTGGCAAAACTATAATCTTATTTGAAGTATCTTCTTTTAAAAAAGTATCCAAGTATCCTTTTATCTCATCCAATTCTTCTCGGGAGTTGAATTTCATATTATTGTTAGATAACTCTTTATTTAAGATATTGGGAACATCAGTCAATTCATCTTTAATGAAATTTGCGATTAATTCTTCCTTTTCAATCATAGCACCATCTCATTATATATATTCAAATATTTGAATTAACATATATAAATAATTATTCAAATATTTAAATAGTTATTTATAAAGAATTATTCAAATATTTGAATAAATGTATTTTAAATTAATTCTTAATTAAATACTAATTCTTCAGATATATATTGAATTAATCAATTTATATAGTTTTTGTTTGAAATAAAAGCAATATTATTAAACTAGAAGAATATTTCAATATCAGACAACTTTTAAAGTAATTTCATATCGATATTGGCATAACAATAATTCCTTTTCATCAATTCTTTGCAATAATTTTAGTATCTTACACTGCAACTTTTCCAATAACAGAATAATAGTTACATTAGTATCTTTATTTGGCTCAGGTTATGGTACATGATTTGGAATTCCATTAAAAGACAATTCCATTTTAAAAATCGAATATAACCTTAAAAATCCAATAACAATTCTAAAAAGTAAAATATAATTATTTTTACTAATTTTAAAAAAGTCCTATTCATAAAATTTCAGAACTTCATCGACTATAAAAATGAAAATGTCTTTGGAGAAATATATATGATATTGCCATGTTTTTCAATATTATTAGTGGTATCTGAGATAATAATTCCATAATCTGCACCATAATAATTGATTGCATGAGTAATCTGCTTTTTATCCTTTTTGCCACGACCTACTTCAATAGGCACGGGATTTTTAAAGTCCTGTTGCAATATAAAATCAACATTCTTCTTTTTGTTGGTATCATAATACAATGTGAAATAATTATCTTCTCTTTGTGTGAGATTGAATAATATTGATGCTACTAGATTTTCTAAAAGTATTCCTTCATATTGCTTTATGTCTTTAATTGTGTTTCCGGATTTTATGGATAGGGCATTTCTAATACTGCTGGTTGCGAAGTAATATTTTTTTGTTTTTTTAGTGCGTTTAGATGATGTTCCATAAGCTTCAAGGGAAAATATCAGATGTGTTTTTTCCAGTATATCTAAAATGTTTTTTACATTGGCTTGGGAAGTTTTCAGGTATTTTGCTAAATTGTTTTGTGAGAGGTCTCCTGCATTTTGCAGTGCCAGATATCTCAGTATCCTGTTTGAATTTGTCTGGTTTTCAAAAGTGAAGTTTTTAATGGAAACCATGTCGGTATTTACAACTTTTTCAACCATGTCCACGATATTGGCCGTGAGTCTCCTGAAATTGATTTTTCGTGCAAGTATTGGAAATCCCCCATATCTTAAATATTCATCCCAATCATTAGACCTGTATTCGATATTATTGATTAAATCCCTATTGACTTCGTTTTCATATTTTATGGCCTCTTCAATATTGCCGTTTAAAATCAGGTCAACCAATGAATTTCCAAGATTGATGTTAGAATAGTCATATTTTAATTTCACATGTTCATTATAATTTAGGGGAGTTATAACTCTTTTAAACATTCTTCTTGCTACATCTGCATTGTATTCCAGATTCAGTGCTGATGAACCTGTGAATACCATGAAGATTTTTTCTGATCTGTCATATATGATTTTACCTGACATTGCCCAGTTTTTATCATATTGGGATTCATCTATTAAAAGGAAAATTTCCCTATCCAATAATCTTAAGTTGGTATTGAATTGATTGTTTAGATAGATGTCAACGATTTCCCTTATATTGCAGTCAACAAGATTGTTTAAATCATCACATGACAAGTAAATTATCTGTTCTGGCAATATGCGTTTGTCGTTTAACAGATAGTGATATGCCTGATAAAGCAAGGTTGTCTTTCCAACACCCCTAATTCCCGGCAGTACAATAAATCTATTTAACACATTCCCATTAATAAAATCATCAATGCTTTCCCTGATTTCATCAAATTCAAATCTGCAGTTTAATTTCATATCATTATTGATTAAATTATCCCTTAAAACATGAGGCATGTTAGAAATATTTTCATTTAGGAAATTAAGAATTAATTGTGTTTTGTCATCCATAATCGAACAACTCCTTTAAGAACATATTAGTTAATAAAATATTAATTAATAAAATATTTGTTAATACATATATAAATACTTAACAAAATATTTTATTAGACTGACCTATGATTCGTTAATTTGAAAACAATAAACAAAAGAATGAAATATTTAATTATTTTAAATTTCAAAAAGTAGTGTGGAGAGAAAAGTTATACAACTATCACATGAGTTTTCATAGCTAGGTTCACTAATATCATTTACAACATCACTATCTTTAACTTCCCAATCAGCAATGGAGAATTAGGATAATGGAACTTCTGGTTCCTTTTAACCGGCTCCATATTGGTGTTTGCTTGAACCTCCCCGCCGTGTAGACGACGGGGATTCGCAAACCAAAAAAATTATAGTATTTTTTTCTTGGAATTTTTTACTGCATCGTTGTCCCAGCGATT
>CACXWH010000102.1 GCA_902771225.1 uncultured Methanobrevibacter sp.
ATATAAACTATAATTGGTATAGCAATTCCCATTAAAATTAAATAAGGGGAGTGGTAAAAAGAACTAAAATTAAAAGGAGGCCATGTAAATCCACCAACTACAGGATTTCCATGAATTAAATAAACACCTAATGCACTGCCTGCTATATAATTAATATATTTATTTGAAAATTCTTTTCGTTTTAGGAATATTAAAAATAAAAATATTGATGCAGTTAAAGCAAAAAATTTATTTTCATAAAAAAAACTCATGTATAATGTGTTATCTAGAATATTGGTCATTGGTAAACTCCAATATAGATGAGCAGTACTATTTAAATCTAAAAATCCGAAAATGCAAGTTCCAATAAATACTATAATTACAGAAATAACAAAACCACTTATTAATTTATTATAAGTAAGTTTATCCACGTTTACGTATAAACGGATATAACTGCCTATTAGATATAGTACAAAGAACCAAATTAATGGAGAATATTGGAAATTATTACCTATAAATACATCTTGAGCAGGATAAATTGTCATCGGAGGAAGAATGGTGGGGAATACAGACCATAAAAGCACTGATAATATTATTACTTTGATAAATGTATTTTTTGAAATTCCATTAATAAATTTATTTAAGAATGGAGAAAATAACATCAATACAATATAACAGGTTACAAACCAATATAGATCATGGCTGATAGGTAAAAGAGAAGCTCCAACAGTAGGGATTGATAAAACTCCTGGAGTTAAAAATAGGATACCAATTGCTAAAAACAAAAATGAATAAAAATAAACTTCTCCTCCAAGAATTAATAATTTTCTAAGTGTAAATTTAGATTTAATCATGAAATAAGCCGAAATGAAAATAAAAAGATTTACGCCCATTTTACCAAACATTGTTATAAAATATAAAACAAAAGTATTAATATTGTCAGCAACAAATGGGAGTCCATCCAGCGCAAATGTGACTAAATGATGGGCTATGATAAAAAGCATAGCAATAATTCTTAAAAGTTCTAAATTTGAATTTCTTCGACTGTGATTCATATATAAATTTTATAAAAAAATATTATATAAATGTTTTTTTTTAATATAAAATTATTTAATTTTAAATATTTTTCATTTCTCCTTAAGTTTTTTATATTAATCAAGTTCTAGAGAAATGTAACTTAATTACTAGTGGGATAGCTATTATACATTACTTAAAAATTAAATCATTAATTAATTAAAATTATTGGAGAGAGAGGTTATATGAAAATTCATGTGATAGTTGTATCACTTTTCTCTCTACACTACTTTTTTTTAGAAATCATGATAATTAAATAATATTGGAGAAACTGGAGCCGGTGGGAATACAAATCATGAACATGTACTATAATCAATGACACAATCTGAACCAACTAATGATACAAAGGTAACTACGAGTATTATTGGGAAAATTGAGGGGTAAAGAAGCTGGTCAAAAAGAACCAAAACTTGCATAATCCGGATTCGCCGTTGTTAATTGGTGATGTTAATGATGGTGATGTTGTAATGGAAGTCAATGAGCCTAGCTATTGATATGCAACAAAAGTTAATTTAAATCTATTTTTAACAAAAACTTTATATATTATGTTTTTTTCACTGCAATTTTACAATCTGGCTTCAACAAGCTTTAAATAAGTTTTATTTAAAAAATTATGGTAACTACTGGATTGATTGTATGCTTTTTTATATGGGAGTATGCAAATTACTTAAATATAAATATTATAATTACTTAAATAAAATTAATATAATCACTTAAATATAAATATTATAATTACTTAAATAAAATTAATATAATCACTTAATTGGTGGTAATATGGAATATATTAAAAGGTATGTTGATGAAGAATTAACGGATATACTTGAATGTATGGGGGCTGTTTTAATAGTTGGGCCAAAATGGTGTGGTAAAACAACAACGGCCACTCAATTTGCCAAAACCATAATTGAATTGCAACATCCTACATTAGGTAAATCATATATTGAACTGGCGGATGTGGATCCATTGCTGTTATTGGATGGGGAAAAACCATTATTGATTGATGAATGGCAGATGGCTCCTGAATTGTGGGATGCAGTAAGGTATTCTGTTGATAAAACAGAAGGTTATGGTTTGTATATTTTAACAGGTTCTACAATTGTTGATAATTCTAAAATAAATCATAAGGGTGTCGGAAGGATTCATAGGTTGATGATGAGGCCGATGAGTTTATATGAAAGTGGTGATTCCAATGGTAAAATTTCATTGGTTGATTTATTTAATGATAAAGATGTTAAAATTAATGGAATTACTTCAGATTTATCTTTACATGATTTAACTTTTTTGGCTTCTCGTGGCGGTTGGCCTGAAACACTGAATATTGAAGACAAACAAAAACAATTAATCATAGCTTCTTCTTATTTTGATAACATATGTCGTGATGACACTTATAATATTGATGGTGTTAAACGTGATTCAAAATTATTTGAAGCAATTCTCCGGTCTTATTCACGCAACATTTCAGCATTGGTTAGTAATACCAAAATAATGGCAGATATTGAAGAGAATTATGGTAAAATTTCTGAGCCTACCTTTTATTCATACATTACGGTTTTAAAGAATCTGTTTGTTATTGATAATGTTTCAGCATGGGCTCCAAATATTCGTTCAAAGCAAAAAATAAGAAAAACCGAAAAAAAGGAATTTATAGATCCATCAATTGCAGTTGCAGGTCTTAACGTAACTCCTGAAATGTTGATCTATGATTTGGAAACTTTTGGATTCATTTTTGAGATCCTATGCATAAGAGATTTAAAAGTATATTCCTCACCATTGGGTGGAAAAGTATTGTATTATAATGATGGTACTTTGGAAGTGGATTGTGTTTTGCAAATTGCTGATGGGCGCTATGGATTAATTGAGTTTAAATTAGGGGATAAAAGAATTGATGAGGGTGCTCAAACTTTATTAAAAATGGATAAGTTGATTAAACAAAAAATTGCTGAGGGAAATACACATATCCCGGAACCTAGCTTTTTAGCGGTTATAACTGGTGATCCAATTGCAAAAGTTCGAAAAGATGGTGTAATGGTAATTCCGATTGGAGCATTAAGATAATTCTATACGAATATGGAGATAAATTCTCAAAAGTAATTGATAATTGTGATAATTTTAAGTATTAATTGTTCACATTATATCAAACAAAAATCAAAAAAGTAGTAGATAATTTCTATACTGTTGTGCCAACGCCTATAAGAATTGACTTAAAACACATTTATTAAAATATTTTGAATTAATATTCATGAAAAGAAAAAGTAGCTTTAATTATATATAACTTAAAAATTAAATCATTAATTAATTAAAATTATTTTGGAGAGAGGTTATATGAAAACTCACGATGGAGTTGTGCTGTTTATGTTCTCTCTACACTTATTTTTATAGGCTTATTGATAATTAAGATTTTCATTCGTTTATTAGTTTATAATGTTTTTCTATGGTTACTTCATTTATTTGAAGTGTAAAGTTCTACTTTATTTATTTTAATTACTTCATTTATCTGAAGTTACACTATCAACTTTAGTAATATGAAGTACTTTAAATTGTTAAAGTATATATGCATTAAAATACATAGTTTAGTATAGGTGTTTTAAATGAGTATTGTTCCATTATATGTTCCAATAAATGAAATCGACAAATATTTTTATAATCGAACTGAAGATATAAAAAAGATTGGGTATTATTTAAATTCATTAGAGATGGGAATATCTCAATCATTGTTAATAAGGGGAGTTAGGGGTGTTGGAAAAACTTTTTTACTCCAAAAACTTAAACAGGACTCAAAAAAGAATTTCTTAGTTTCATATATTGATATTTCAAGAATTGTTGGCTTTGATGATACACAATTGACTGCACAATCAGTTTTATTGGAATTATTGGACGAAATGAACAATACTATTTATGACAAAATTAATGATGGCAAAAAAATAACTTTTCTCTTAAAAAAATTAATCAACAAATTAAAAATTAAAGATTTCAGCTTTTCAAAAGGCACCCATATAGCCGAAATACCAATACCTGCAACTGAAGACAATTACAAAAAAATCAGCAAGTTTGTAATGGAATACCCACAAAATGTTGTTGAAGATATTGATGGTATTGATGGATTCATAATCATAATCGATGAATTTCAAATGCTTAAAAAATTAGAGAATCCCGAATCGTTTTTTTGGTTGCTTAGAAGTTACAGTCAATTCCAATCAAATGTCAGCTATGTAATGAGCGGGTCAATCTCACAAACATCAGATGCAATTGAAATGCTAAATGGGGCTACTGGAGCCTTTGGCGGAAGAATGATACAAATAAACATAGACCCTTTCACAAAAAAAGAAACCAAATCTTATTTCAATGACAGATTCCCTGAAATAACATTCACCGATGATGGTTTCAATCGTTTTTATGAGTATACAAAAGGAATTCCGATGTATATAAATAGTTTTTATAATGCATTGTCCTCTCATGAAACCTACGACGAGGAATTAATAGATTATATTTTTCTTAACAATATGGATCAGATTCTTGTGATGTGGATTAGAATATGGGGCACTCTAAATAAGTATGAAAAAAGGATAATCTGTACAATGTTAAACAAGGAGAATATTTCCTGGTCTGAACTGGAAAGGAAGTTGGATATGTCTCCCGCTACCTTGACAAAATATATTAAAACTCTACAGGATAAAGGAATCATAAAATATTATGGTGGATATTATAATTTTGAAGATTTGATGTTAAAAACATGGTTAACTCATGAAAAAGAGCGGACTGGTGTTTATCCACAATAGTTCTTGTTTGAAAGGAAAGTTTCTGTTAATATCCATTCCAATATTAGAATCGAAATCGAAAAATCATTCTGTTAATGGCAATGTAAAATGCTATTAATTATATATAACTTAAAAATTAAATCATTAATTAATTAAAATTATTTTGGAGAGAGTTATATGAAAGGCGATGTATATTATGGAAAAGGTATTCGAGAGTTAGAAGACCAATACCCTGAATTATATGAATTGGTTTCTGATTTAAATGAAACTGTATGATCTCGTGCAGATCCAAGAGCTACTAAAAAACAGATTAAAAGTGCAATTGAAGTTTTAGGTATTAGTAAAGATGAAATCGTTGATGTTTTAAGAGTTGTTTTATTGACATCAGGCATGCCTGCATTTTCAAAATCATTGCAAATTTTAAATAGTGTTTTAGAAACTATGGATTAAACTTCAAGTATTTGAAGTTTATTTACTTTTTTATATTTTAATTAAACTCAGGGATACTAGTATTCTGAAAATATGATATATTATGAATAAGGCCATTCCCAGATTCAGCAGTACCGTTTGTACTGGTTTTTCTAGGTAGATTTCTCTTTCTTCATCATTTACTTCAATATTTTTGTAATTTGTAAATATTGTATATAATCCGACACACCAAACTATAACCAGTGTTGTTAAATAGAGTATTATTATTGTAATATCTCCAATATTTGCCATCGTTATTCCATGCACTATATTTTCCTTTGCAAAATTAAAAAATGTGCTGGCTACAGATCCATAAAAGTTAACAAAAGCATGTAATATTATTGTATAGATTACTTTTCCGGTTTTGGTGTATACATATGCAAAAAATGCTCCAAGCAGGAATGCATAGAAAAATTGGTTTAAATTACCATGGAATAATGCAAATATAAATGCTGATAGG
>CACXWH010000103.1 GCA_902771225.1 uncultured Methanobrevibacter sp.
AAAAGAAAAGGATTAATTAACTTAATCCTTGATTGTAATAGTGTTTGAAACTTTTAATCCATCATATTCTGATGTGATTATGTATTTGCCGGACATTAAAGTAATGTTTAGCATAGCTATTCCATTTGAATCTGTTTTGCGGTTATAGAATACTCCATTAATATTAAATTTAACAGTCGCATCTTTTAATGGATTTCCCTGACCGTCAAGAACAGTTGCATTGAATGTTGAACCGTCTTTATATTTCATCTCCAAATCAGTTGCATACAATGTAGGCAACACTGTAATGTTATAGGACATCTGAAGACCGGTAAGCGGATCAAGTGCAGTTAAAATGTACTCGCCAGGAGGTAAGTTAATGTTTAATCTGGCTGTACCGTTTTCGTTGGTTGTACGGTTATAGAACACTCCGTTGATGTTCATGGTAATGTTAACACCATTTACAGGGTTTCCTTCACCATCAATCAAGTCAATATAGAACTGTGATTCATTTTTAAAGTATTTTACCAAGTTGTCAGCTATTAATGTTGACAATACGGTAATGCTATTTTCAACTGTTGTGCCGTTGAATGTAGTTTTGATTGTGTAGTTGCCTGGTCCTAAGTTGATGGCTATTGAAGCGGTTCCGTTTTCATCACTGGTTCTTGTATAATTTCTGCCGTTTATTTCAAAGGTAACAGTTTCGTTGGCAACACCAATATTTGCCTCAAATTTGGAATCGTTTTTATATATTTTAACCAAATTTTGAGTGTAAATAGGTAAATCTAATGTGTAGACTTTTAGAACACAAGTTACATTATCAGAAGAAGCATCCACCCAATTACCATTTAGCAGGTATTTTGATGAGTTTTCTAGATAGTGTACTCTTGCGAGGGTTGATTTTGGAACACTGTTTGATATGATTTTAGCAGCAAAGACATCTCCTTTTTTAATTGGGATAGTTGTATCTAATTGGATGGTGTGGAAACCGTAAAATGGAGAAACGCCGGTTTGGGTATGTTTTAAAACATCATTAACATAGATTTCAACAGTATAGTCAATGCCACTTTCATTAAAGTAGGTTCCGACAGCAGCAATTGCATCGTTATCAAGGGCTTCATATATGTTCATATATGTATTGGAGGCATTTGAATAGTCTATAACACCCATAACGTCTGTTTGATAATTTTTATCATATTGGACGGTGTTATTTAGTATAAACGCAGTTGCAGTTGATTTGGTTGAAAAGTTGACATCATAATATGAGATATAGAAATATCCGTGATCTCCTACATCTTCTCCCCAACTGTTTTTAATAATCCATGCACCGTCTCCTGGAGGTGTTTTTAAAAACATTTCTTTAGGATAATTGTCATCCCATCCGATTATTGTAACTCCATGGTCTAGAAGACGGTCATCATAACAATATTGTGAAGATCCATTAATGTATGGGCCGCTTCCAGTAGCATAACCAACTCCTACTGCACCATATTTCAAAACAGCCTCTTTTATAGGATTATTGTCCGTTGCATTTTTACGTGCAGGTATTATGACCATGTCCTGGAAATGAATTGCTGAAGTTGGTGCGATTAATGGTGAAACTTTTCCAAGTTGATCATAAGCATCATATTCGGATGAGAATACACCAAACCAAGCTAATGCATAAGCACCACCTACAGTCTGTATTCCTGTTTCCTTCATTCCATTTACACCATATCTGGAGTATTCTAGTCCAATATTTTGTATGTTGTTTTCGGAAAGACTCATTGAAATGCCCAGATATCTTAGTATTGCAGATTCTAATGGTGCTGCAGCTGAAAATGCCCAGCATGAAGCCATAGTTCCTTGGTTTTTGACTGGAGTAACCCAATTCCAATCACGTAAATCAAATTTAGAAGGCAATGTGCTAACGTCAATTGAATTTTCAATCAATTCTATTTTCGCTCCAGGAATATCGACAATTGTGTCATAAATTTTATCGTTTAATTTTGTGGTATTGTCTCCACTATATGTATTATTTTCTAAGGTTGCTTCATTATTATCAAATGCGGTATAGATATCACTATATGTGCCATTTAAATCAGAATTATTATTGAATTCATTGTTTTCAATATCATAATTTGAATCATATAGATATATGGCTGAACCTGTCTGTGCAAAGTTGTTAATCAACTGGGAATCATGCATATTTAATGTACCGTCATCACCATATATTGCACCGCCATAAGAATCACGGTCAACAACAGAACCGTATCCACCATTTCCATCAAATGTCGAGTTTGAAATTGCTATTACTGAATGAGAAGCGTATATTGCACCACCATCGAATAATACTGTATTATCTTTAAAATTACAATTTTCTATATTAATATTGGCTCCTAATGCCAATATGGCTCCACCAAATCCGGAATAACAATCAACAAATGTGGAATTGGTGATTGTAACTGGCATGTTTTCAGCAAGATAGGCATCAGCAAACAATGCTCCAGCATTTTTTGAAGAGCTAACATTTTCAAAGGTACAATTATCAATTTCTGCTTCTTTTCCCATTTTAAATGAAATTGCTCCTGCAGTAAAGTTGGCATGCAAGTTAATGAATTTAGTATTTTTAATTTTCAGTGATTTGTCCCCTTTTATTGCAGTGGAATAGTTGGATGTGGCATTTGCAAACACTGAGTTTAAAACAGTAATGCTTGAACCCTCTACGCCATTAATAAATCCCCATGATAATGCTTTAGAACTTGTCATCAATATATTATTGAAAGTTGCGCTTCCAGAGGATATGGTTATTACTCCACTGGGACTGGCCGCATCAGTAATTTTATCATTATTACTTGCATATGTCCCATTGGTATTTACAAATATAACTCCGGCAGCAGAACTACTATTATCAATATTTACATTATTTGTGGTTAAAGAAGAATTTTTGGTAATAATTAATGCAGAACCTTGATTAGCGTATGCATTAATTATGGTGAGATTGTTGATGGTTATATTGTTTCCTCTAATAATCAATGCTCTTGCCTGATTGTTCGCATCAACTGTATGTCCTTTACCCTCAAGAATAAAATTATCTATTTCAATAAATATTCCAATAGGGTCATCGGTTGATGCATTGAATTTATAGTCTGTATTCAATTCCAAATAATTTCCAGTCGAATTCTTTATCTCATTACTTAATTGAGAGAATGATTGTGGGTTTTCGCCCACGGAAATGACATCGTCTTGTGTACTTTCTAAAATATCTTGATTATCTGCACTTATAAAATCATCAGTACTGTTTTCAGTTGCTGAGACAGCCCCCACCGATATGATTAAAATAAGCATGACAATCATAATCTTTAAAACTTTCATAATTATCACATATATAAATTTATGTTGAAAATCAGTATTTAAGTATTTATATTTGATTTTAGACTTAATTGGGGAGTTAATCAAAAAAAGAAAAAGAAAAGGATTAATTAACTTAATCCTTGATTGTAATAGTGTTTGAAACTTTCAATCCATCATACTCTGATGTGATTATGTATTTACTGGACATTAAGGTAATGTTTAGCATAGCTATTCCATTTGAATCTGTTTTGTGGTTATAGAATATTCCATTGATGTTAAATTTGACAATTGCATCTTTTAATGGATTTCCCTGACCGTCAAGAACAGTTGCATTGAATGTTGAACCGTCTTTATAGCTCATCTCCAAATCACTTGCATACAATGTAGGC
>CACXWH010000104.1 GCA_902771225.1 uncultured Methanobrevibacter sp.
CATTGAATGTTGAACCGTCTTTATAGCTCATCTCCAAATCACTTGCATACAATGTAGGCAATACAGTAATGTTATAAGACATCTGAAGACCAGTCAACGAATCAAGTGCAGTTAAAATGTACTCACCAGGAGGTAAATTAATGTTTAATCTCGCTGTACCGTTTTCGTTGGTTGTACGGTTATAGAAAACACCATTGATGTTCATAGTAATGTTAACACCACTAACAGGATTGCCTTCGCCATCAATCAAGTCAATGTAGAACTGTGATTCATTTTTGTAGTATTTTACTAAGTTGTCAGCTATTAATGTTGGCAATACTGTAATGTTATAGGACATTTGAAGGTCGGTCAACGGATCAAGTGCAGTTAAAATGTACTCGCCGGGAATCAAGTTAATGTTTAATCTGGCTGTACCGTTTTCGTTGGTTGTACGGTTATAGAATACTCCGTTGATGTTCATGGTAATGTTTACGCCATTAACAGGATTTCCTTCACCATCAATTAAATCAATGTAGAACTGTGATTCGTTTTTGTAGTATTTTACTAAGTTGTCAGCTATTAATGTTGGCAATACTGTAATTGTATTTTCAACTGTTGTGCCGTTGAATGTTGTTTTAATGCTGTAGTTGCCAGGTCCTAAGTTAATAGCTATTGAAGCAGTTCCATTTTCATCGCTGACTCTAGTATAGTTTCTGCCGTTTATTTCAAAGGTTACGGTTTCGTTAGCAACACCGATATTTGCCTCAAATTGTGAATCGTTTTTATAGATTTTGACTAAATCTTGGGTGTAAATAGGTAAATCCACAGTGTAGACTTTTAAACATACAATGTAGCCTAAGTCATAGGTATCTTTCATAGGTTCTCCGTCGAAGGATATGTATGAGAGATTTTGAGTGTAATGTGTCCTGACTTCGGTAAGGTTAACGGTTGGTGCAGCATTTGAAGTTATTACTGCTTTGAAAACATCACCCTCTCTAATTGGTATGTATTCATTTAACTTGATTGTGCGGTAACCGATGTATGGTGACACTCCGGTTTGGGTCAATTTCAATTCGTCATTTACATAAATATCGATTGTATAATCGATTCCTTCCTTATTGAAGTATGTCCCGACAGCTGCAATCGCATCATTTTCCAATGCTTCAAATACATTCATATAACTTACATTCTGATTACCTGATTGGAAATCGGACCCCCATATGAGACTATGTTGGTAGTTTTTATTGTATGGTTCGGTATTTTCAACTATTATTGAGGTAGCATATTCTATCAAGGTTTTAGAGTTCAGTAATGTCTTATCGTAATATGAAACATAGAGGAATCCATTGTCTCCCCAGTCGGTACCATAACTGTTTTTGACAATCCATGCTCCGTTGCCAGGAGGTGTGATTAAGAAGTTGCTTGCATTATAATTATCGTCCCATCCTATAATTGAAACATCATGATTTGAATCTTTATATATATCAACATATTGCGCATGGGTTTCTGGATTATAATAAGGATTTACCTCATCATATGTGGATTGCCCAAAAAAGGACACATCTATGGAACCGTATTTCATTATTGCCAATTTAAGCTGTGTGCCGTTTGGTATTTCATTGTTAGGTGTGAACATCACATCTTGAATGTGGATATCATTCTGGGTTGTGATTACAGGTGAGATTTTTCCCATTTCATCATAGGTATCTGCATCCTGTGTGAATGCTCCAAGCCAGCTCAACAAATAAGATGTGGAAACTGTGTTGAGTCCACCTTCCACCAAAAGACCGCCATAAATTGAATATTTCAGCATGGTATCCTGCATGTTGTTTTCTGAAAAGTCAGTTGTGATGTTTGCAGCTTTCAGCAATGCAGATTCCAGGGCAGCTGTCATTCCGAATGTCCAGCAGGCACCCATCCATCCCTGATTTTTAATGGATGAAACCCATCCGTAATCACGTAAATCAAATCTGTTTGGAATGGTAGTGGTATTGATGCTGTTGTTAAGCAATACTAATTGCATGCCTTGTCCGGTCATTATTGTTGCATAATATGTATTGTTTGTTGAGATATTATCGTCATTAATATAAACATTGTTTTCTAAAAGAGATGTTTTATCGAAAACAGTGTAGATAGGGTTTGTATTGTTTTCAAATGTTGAATCTTTGATGCTGTATGATGTATCGTATGCATAAATTGCATTACCGGCACTTGCCATATTATTGTTGAAAAATTTAGATTCGGTTATATTTAATGTGCTGTTATCACAGAATATTGCACCACCATAGGTTGGATATCCTTCAATAATGCTGACGCCATTTGAATCGAAGGTACAATTATTGATTTCAGTATTTGTATCTGAAAGGTAAATTGCACCTCCATTATATTTGGCATAATCGTTTATGAATTCTGTATTGTTTAACACGAAATCTCCACCCAATTGGACATATGCTCCACCAAATTCGGAATATGTATCCTTAAATTTAGTATCAACTATGGCTATTGTGCCTGTATAGTTATCATCTCCAGGAACATCAGCATAAATGGCTCCTCCATTTTTGGAAGAGGTAACATTTTCGAATTCGCAATTTTCAATATATAGTTCTCCGCCAGCTTTAGTAGCAATTGCACCTGCGGTAATATTGGCTTTTAAATCAATGAATTTGGAATTGATTATTGAAGCTTTAGAAGATTTAATATATACTGCGGGTGCATAGGATGCAGTGATATTAGCAAAAGTAGTGTTTTCTATATAAGCTTTAGCATCTGAAGAAATGAAAATTTGAGATGCTTTAGCGAATTTTTTTGAGGTTATGTATGAATTGTAAAGTTTCACTTCACTACTTGAAACAAGAATGGATGAACCACTTTCGGCATAATTATCAATAAATCTACAATTATTACAAATAAGGAATGCACTTTCCCTAATTCCTATAGCTCCTCCTTGTTCGTTTGCATAATTGTTGATGAAAGTAACATTATTTAATGTTAATGTTCCAACAGCACGTATTCCTCCACACATCCCGTAATTACCGTTGATTAAAATCAAATCATTTAATGTTATATTATTTCCACTAATGGATAATAGTCTTGATTGGTTGTTTCCATCAATCGTGTGGCCGTTACCGTTAAGGACAAAATTATCCTTGCTGATTAAAATTCCTCTATTGTTGTCGGTTTCATTGTTGAAGGTATAGTCCTTGGTCAAATCCAAAGTCGTACCTGCATGTTCTATTTCATCAGTCAAACTGCTAAATGAACTTTCTCCAGTCGTATAAACATTATCTTGTGCAATTTCCAAAGTGTCCTGACCATCATCACTTATGATCTCATCGGAAATGTCGTCTGCTGCACAGACACCCCCCACCGATATGATTAAAACAAGCATGACAATCATAATCTTTAAAACTTTCATAATTATCACTGTTAAAAATATATGTAAAAAATATTATTTAAGTCTATATATTTGATTTTAGACTTA
>CACXWH010000105.1 GCA_902771225.1 uncultured Methanobrevibacter sp.
AATAACACTCTAAAAAAAAAGAATGTGATTTTTATCCGAAATAATTTCATAACATGCTTATATTTAAAAATGTTTAAATATGTATAAAATGACAGATATTGGTTTAAAAACCATATATCATACAACAAATAATTTATTTTCATGACAATATAAATATTTTGATTTGAATGTAAAATAAGAATTTAAAATGATTTTGAAAATAAAGGATTCCTATAAAAAAAAATAAAAAAAGTAGAAGTCAAAGGAATTTTTTTGACCTCTAGGAAGTGACGGTTACTCTGTTTGCAATATTTGCTCCATTATAACTTGAGGTTATAATATATTGGCCCTGAGGTAAGTTGATGTTGAGTCTGGCCACACCAGTATCATCAGTTACCTTATTATAGAACACACCATTAATGTTAAATGTGATTTCTTTTTTAGCCAAAGGTTTTCCTTGACCATCAACAAGATTTGCAGTAAATGGAGTAGTATCGCCGTATTTTTTAGTCAAGTCTTTTGCAGAAAGTACCGGAAGTATTTTAATATTGTTTGCTACCTTACAGCCTTTATATTCAGCTGTGATGACATAATCACCAGGAGGCAAGTTCAACTTAAGTTCTGCAACACCTTTATCATTGGTTGTACGTTTATAGAAAACACCGTTGATGTTGAATGTGACTGTTTCACCTGCTTTTACAGGATTGCCGTTATCATCCAAAACAGTAACATGATATTGAGTATCGTTTTTGTAATATTTGGTAACATCAGTATTGTTTACTATTCTAGGTTTAATAATAACGGTATTGGCTGCATTTTCACCAGTTTTTGTGTTGATTGCAGTGATAGTGTATTTACCTTCTCCGAGGTTTAGGTTTAATTTGCCTTCACCATTATCTCCAATATTACGTTTATAAAATACACCATTTATGTTAAATTCTATTTCTGTTCCTTTAGCCAATGGATTGCCTTTACTGTCAAGGAATATTGCAACATATGGTTTTGAAGCCTTTTCTATTTTAGTAATATCTTTTCCGGACACTGTTGATTTAATTTCTACAGTACAATTGGCGCTTGAAGGTTTATATACAGTAGTTCCGTTGAATTTAAAGCTGGCAGTATAGATTCCGGACAGTAAGCCTAAAGCGGAAGACGTCTGACCATTAGCATCAGTTGTTCTGTTATGTGTAACACCATTGATAGTTACTGAAACATTTACATTGGATAAAGCTTTTCCATCTTCATCAAGTAAGGTTGCAACAAGTTTTGTTCCATCCTTATAATACATGATGATATCTTTAGCTTCAATTTTAGTGGATTTTCTTAAAGGATCAACAACTTCCAATGAACCCTGACCTATGGCCCGATTATAATTAGCACTTTGGGAAACATTTGCAAAGATGGCGTAATTACCTTCTTCAAGAGTAGTTGGGATTTTACTGTTAATAACGGCTTTACCGTTTGCATCAGTTTTTGCAGTACCAATATACTGTGCATTTCTTGAGAATTTAACTTCCATATTGGAAACCGGCTTATTATTGGAATTTACTACAATAGCTGTAAACTGTGCATTTTCACCGGATTTTGCTGTAACATTATCGACATTAACAGTTAAATTATCCTTAACGATTTTTAAATCTGCAGTTACTTCACTGGATTTAAATCCTTCTTTGGTTAAACTTGCTGTGATAGTGTAGTTTCCAACATCATAATCTGCAGTTAACTGATATGGCAATTCAGCTTTTGCATCTTTAACAACAGTATTGCCTAAAATCTTATCGCCTAATCTGAATACTACATTAGCACCATTAGCCAAATTGTCAGTTTTAACGGATAAAACAATATTGGAATTATATGGTGCTGTTATAGAGTCAAATACAATATTATTAAATTCATACACATAATTATCATGAACGGTATTACCTAAAGAATTATTGACTCCTTTATCACCTGAACCTTTTTCACCTTTAAGATAGTTATAAGTTACAGTATTTCCTTTTGAATCAGCAGATAAATCAACAGGATAACCGAGTTCAGTTGTGATATTATTTGAATCTACGAGGTTTCCTTTTGATGCTCCTCCCATATAAATACCTGAATTTGCTGCTTTAATAACATCATGGCGCATGTTTTTATTGGAATCAGTACCTTTGGAAGTGATTGTATTGCTGCGGATTACATTGTTATTTGTATTCGTACCTGCAAATCCGGCAATGAGTTTTCCTTCACCAGATATAATGTTATTTTCAATTAAATTAGAATTAGACTTATATGCTTCAATACCATAAGCAGCATCGGATGCCATGGAAATGTGATTATCCATTATTTTTGAATTATGGGAACTTTCTAAGGTTATACCATATATTGTATTGGCCGCATTTAAATCAATAGTATTACCTAAAGCTTTAGTATCATCACATCCTTCACCAAAGATTAAGCCTTCAGCCACTTCATAACCGTTTACAGATATTTCATTGAATATGAAAGTGTTGTTTCTGGCAGTTGATGAACCGACCTGTGAAGTTGGATATGCGATAGCTCCCGCACCATATAAATAATTGTCCAAACCTGTGACATTGATTTTATTATTGGAAATCAAATTATTATCACAGTCATAGTAGAAATCAATTCCAACAAGAGAATTGGTTGAATTTTTAGCAAATGCTTCACTTACAAGAGAAGTTACGCTTACATCGTTTCCAACCAAAGTATTGTTTGATGATTTAATCATTAAAATACCGTAAGTCCTGTATAATTCAGGAACAATATTGGTTCCGTCAAGGCAGTGTTCTTTTAAAACATCCCCCAGACATATGCATTGGCCGATGCATACTTCAGATGCATTACCATTGATATCTCTTGAACTTTCAAACTGATGAATTATACCTGTACCGATACAGTTAACTGTATTTTCTTTAAATTCACATTCTTCAGCACCATATCCGAGTAAAGTGTATGTTAAATTGCTTCCATGAGAAGTCAATTTATTCTTTTCAACATAAACTTTTGAAGACTTATAAATATAGACTGCATAAGCTGATGTAGGATCATAAACTGTAATGTCATTGTTTATGATTTTAATTACTTTAGTATCAGCTACAAAAATACCCCAGGCATTATGAGAAGCATTTTTATTGATAATAGTTAAATTTTCAATCCAAACTGAATCTGATGTAACACAAATGGTTGAATTGGTAAATATTGGATTTGGACCTGTTAATTTAACAGTGCTTGATACGAGAATCTGTTTATTTTCAAATTTGCCTGTGAAGTTTAAGATATCTCCGTCATGTACAACATCAGTCAACAGATTTCCATCTCCATCAATGTAGCTGTGATAATTAGCTGGAGTAATATTATGGGTTGTACCATTAAAGTAAAAGTCAGGAATCGTTGGGTCAACTTCACCTGAAGGTGTTAAAATCTTACCTGTACCGGTTGTTGGTAATTTTAATATTGGAAGGATATTTTGTTTTGGATGATTTTGAAAGCAAAACACCGATTCCGCTTTGAGAAATTATTGTGTTTCTATCAACAACAATTCCTTCAAATTTACCTTGCTGGTGAATGCCTGCACTTGAAACAGTGTAAAGTTCATTATTGATGATTTGAACATTATCACCAGTTGCTTCAATCCCATATCCTTTTGATGCATTGACAAAATTATTTTCAACTACAGAATAGTCGCCAACGGAAATACCTGAACCTACAAAGAGTCCTGTTATGGTATTGTCCTTAACGGTTGCATTAGCTGCAATAGCAATACCATAATCACCACCGGATAAAGCCTTGGAGCTGAAATCAATACCTGTGACATAGATGGTATTGTTAATAACCTTGTTCAGTGGGAAGTTTGAAGAGGATACTCCCCTGTATGCACCATAAATTTTATTTGATTGGACAGTGTTATTTCCACCCATCAACTGAATTCCATAAGCCCATGAGGTTACATTAACCATATACTGAATATTATTGTTTCTGATTATATTATTAAAAGATTCTCCACCTTTAAATTCACCCCCAGGATATGATGAAAGGTAAATTGCATTTGCATCATCGGATTTGATGTCATTATTTTCAAGGATATTGTTATTGGACCTTCCAAGCAATATTACGGATGTTGATCTTGTGCCGTGACCGTAATCTGCACCCTGACATCGAAGAGTGTTATCATAAACCTTATTGTAATCAGCGCCTTCAATTAAAGTAATTGCATAAGAAGACTGGCCCTTATTTTCAATATTATTA
>CACXWH010000106.1 GCA_902771225.1 uncultured Methanobrevibacter sp.
CATATCATTTCAAACTCAAGACCAATGTGGCATTACCTGAGCCCAAAACCTCTTTAAGATGATTGGAATCGATGTTTTCTATTTTTCCCAATTTTGTATAGCTCCATGAATGTGAACCGTAAAAGAGGGATATTTGATTTCCCTGATACAACACTATATCTCCAGGGGAGGTATTGACATTTTCATCAGTTGTCGGAAGTGTTAAACCCAAATCCCCAACTTTCTCAAAGCCTCCATATTCTGTTGCATTAACAGTGATGTTTCCTTTCTCCAATTCTTTAACCAGTTCCTGTGTTGCAGAATTATTCTCCAACTTCACATCAAATGCCTCATCATTAATCTTAATTTTAATCATATCCATACTTTCATCCCCGCTAACTGCACTGCATGTCATTAAGCTTAACATAATTACAAGAATAATGCTTTTATACCCCATATTTTTTCACCAATCATAATTCAAGAATATTTACACTAGCTTATTTATTTCTCATTCCTGTAAAAATCTCCTTTGAGTATCCAATGAGAAAATAATTATATTGAATTTTATTTTTTGAAGTTAAAACATGTTCGGTTTCATGATTTAATATTCAAATCAATTAAACCACTATAAAAAAAAGAAAAAGAAGTGCAGATGCAATTGCATCCACATTAAATTTAAATTAAACCAAGCTTTTTGGCGGTCTTTTCATCAACCTTACCGGTCACTTTGAGTCCTTTGTCATGCTGGAACTCCTTAACAGACCTGAATGTGCAGCTACTAAACTTACCATCAACTTTCAAGTAGTGGCCTTGATAGGTTAAATAATAACCTTTATCTTTTAAAGC
Organism: uncultured Methanobrevibacter sp.; assembly: GCA_902771225.1. Taxonomy (GTDB): domain Archaea; phylum Methanobacteriota; class Methanobacteria; order Methanobacteriales; family Methanobacteriaceae; genus Methanocatella. Next base: position 826 of record CACXWH010000106.1, read on the forward strand.
CTGTTGAATCTCTTTAACAGTTGCTTTATCCTTGCTTCCCTTAGAGACTGTCTTGAAGGTTACAATGACTTTAATTTTTGCTTTTTTGGATACTTTATTAAAGTATTTGTTTCCTTTGTATGTTACTGTAGCCTTGAAGGTTCCTTTCTTGTTTAGTTTGGTAATCTTGAAGGTAGCCTTACCTTTACTGTTGGTAGTGGCCTTGTAGGTTTTGCCTTTGACTTTCAGGGTGACTTTAGCCTTCTTGATTGCCTTTCCAGTGTTGTCCTTTAAAACAATTGTGTATTTTTTGGTTTTAGGAGTTGTCTTGAATGTTTTCTTTTTAGCAGTCAATTTAGGAGTTGCCTTCTTAACAGTAACCTTAATGTCTTTAGTTACAGGGTTATGATCATCATCAGGGATTGTAGTTACAGTTAAAGTGTAATTTCCCGCATCCAATAAAGGAATGGAAATTACAAATCCGTCAACATTAGCTTCGCTCTCACCAATCTTAGCAGTGATTCCAGTAGCCCCTGTAGTTGTTACAGTAACATTTTTGGTTTCACCATAATCTAAAACAATATCATCAAGTGTTATTGTTGAATTAACTTTATTGATTGTTATAGTTCCATTGTTGATAGCGACATTGTCAAGTCCAACATAGGTTGCATTGACCTTATATTCACCGTAAGCGTCAAATGTATGTTCTGCCCACCAGATACCGTTAGCACCATAAGTTGCCTCGATTTGGGTACCGTTTGGTAATATAAATAGTAATTTACCTTCCAAAATATCTTGTGGTATATTGGATTTTGCAGTGATGTTAACAGTTCTGTTGTTGGTTTCAGCTGAAGTAACATTTGCATAAAATTTGATGTTTGGAATTATTCTTATTGTTCTGTTGATCTTTTGGAATTCAGCATATTCAGTATTGAAAACAGCAATATAAGAACCCACCGGCAAATCTGGAATCCATCCTTCACCACTTAAACAACTATAATTGCCAACCCAACTATTATTATCTTTAAAGTAAACGCTAATTGAGATATTTCCATTAGTTACAGGAATGCTGCTGTTTGTTTTTAAATCAAATGTTAATTTCTCACCGGAGCCATAAACTGTTGTAAAATTATTAACATTTAATGTAGGCGGATAAATAACTGTATTTACATTATCACCAGAATTTCTTTTAAAAATACAAGTATCTGCAGTAGTAGACCACTTCCTGCTAAAAATAGCACCACCACGCAAGGTAGCAGAGTTATCAGTAAAATTACAATTTGACACAGTACCAGTATCCAAGAAGTAAACTGCACCACCAAATCTAGTTGCAGTGTTGCCAGTAAAATTACAATTTGTCACTTCACCATTACTTTTAAAGTAAACTGCACCACCATCTTCATTTGCTTTGTTATCAACAAAATTACAATTTGACACAGTACCGGAACCCATTTTGATAACACCACCATCAAAATTTGCAGTGTTGCCAGTAAAATTACAATTTGTTACAGTACCTTGATTCAAGAAGTAAAGTGCACCATAATTTGCAGTGTTGCCAGTAAAATTACAATTTGTCACAGTACCAGTACTATTAAAGTAAATTGCTCCTCCATTACCCTTATAATTAGCATTTTTAATGGTTAGGTTTTTAATTGTTACGCCGGAAGCACTAATATTAAATGCCCTGATTGTTGATCCGGCCATGTCAATGACTGCACCGTTACCATCAATGACCTTATTGGCCTCACCGATAGTAATGGTTTCACCCCCAGTGTAAGTATAGTTCTTATGGGTTAATTTAATGTTTCCTGGCTGTCTAATTTCATTGGCCAAATCAGAATATTTAGCTGAATCCGCACCCAATACCTCAGTATCAGTTTGCGCAATAGCCTCATCATAATCAGTTGAAGCCAATGCCCCGTTTTCTTCACTTGTTTGTAGATTATCTTCAATATCATTATCAGCGGATAACTCGATTGTATTTGCATTTTCACTTGCTATAGTATTATCTATTTCACTTGCACTAACACCTGCAATGCTCAATAGAAAAACAACAAGCGCCAATAGGATTATTGTTTTTTTGTATTTCATTTTCCCTGAACTCCTGAAAATTGTATGCTAAAAAATGTTTTATATCATTCAAAGAATCATAAAAATACATGTCCTTTGTTTAAAACTTCTAAAACATGAATAAAAATCTATCAATAAATATATTTATATTTAACTATGCCAGAGACATGAAGGGCAGATAAACTGATATTTATATACCTATTGGTTTGGCAGTGCCAAATGAATAATAGAATTCATAATCTGGTTGATGATTAAGATATTTTTTGGTTGATGATTAATTTTTTTAAATTCATTAAATTACTTATTTTATGATTTAAAGCATTTTAATTGAAAATAAAAAAATGGTTGATGATTAAGGTTGATGATTATGACTCAAAGTCATATAAACTGATATTTACCCGCCACAGCTTTAAAAGAGCCCATAACAGGGAGATTGATGAGGACTATGTTAGGAATGTGATATTCAACGAAGATCCCCTGGACATAGACAGCGACAAGAAGGCTAATGAATTCAGGCTTTTCTATCCTTCACAGCTCCATGACAACAAGGAACTTGTTGTTGTCATTGCCATCGACGATGGTTATGTGATAGTTCAAAGCCTTTGGGAAGCTAAAAGGATTTTTTAAAATGATAGTATTCACATTATTTAATTTATTAATATAAAACTAGAGAATTGCTGTTTAATTTATTAATATAAAACTAGAGAATTGCTGTTTAATTTATTAATATAAAACTAGAGAATTGCTGTTTAATTTATTAATATAAAACTAGAGAATTACTGTTTAGTTTATATAATATAAAACTAAATATCATATTGGAGTTAATAAAATGGAATTTTTAGACCTTGCAAAGAAACGTTATTCCTGCCGCAAATACAAAAGCGACAAGGTGGAAGAGGAGAAAATAAACAAGATACTGGAAGCGGCCCGTCTTGCGCCGACTGCTGCAAACAACCAGCCATGCAGAATTCTGACCATTCAATCCGAAGAGGGCCTTGAAAAGATGAAGAAAGTTACTAATTTCACTTTTGACGCCCCGCTTGTTTTTGTTGTGTTTTCAGATTTGAGAGAATGCTGGTATCATCCTTTTGAAGACTTGAACAGCGTAAGCATAGACCCATCAATTGTAGCCACACATATGACTCTGGAAGCTGCTGATCTTGATCTTGGAAGCCTTATGATTTTAGGATACTCTCCATCATTTTTAGGAAAGGAATTCAATGTTCCTCCTTATTTGTTTCCAAACATGATTCTTGCCGTAGGATATGAAGCCGAGGATTCAGTTCCTAATCCAAGACATGAAAATCGTAAGGAAATTGAGGAATTTACTTATTATGAGTCTTTTTAGACTGATTCTTGATTAAATATTAAGTTAGCATGGCTTTTATAAAAAAAGAATTCAGTTAGCATCTTTTATAAAAAAAGATTCAGTTAGCATGGCTTTTATAAAAAAAGAGTGGTGTAATTTTTTTCATGGAGAAGCTGTGCTACAAAGGGGTAATAATTGTTGAACAATTTAAGTAGCACATCTTCTCATATTTAATAACTTCTACTTATTATATAAACTTTGCTATTTTTTGTCTACAAATTTTATTTTCAATACTTATTTTTTTAAATATTTTTAATTCTGTACTCTTATTTTAATTCTTTTTGAAATCGGTATTTTATTACCCTGGTGTATTTTCTTATACTGCTATATTGTAAATTTCAAAAATTTATTTGTCATTTTTTTAAATTCTGTGTTTTTGTGCTTGTATTTTTTTGTGTTTTGTCATACTTGTGTTTTTTACAAAAATATTATTAAACACACTTCAAATCATTTTATATCTGATTAAAGACTATTTTTTAATATATTCATTTGTAAATTACTTCAAATTCAAAAACCTATTCTGGTTTAAAAAAATTCAATCTAAAAAAATGTTTAAATTAACCTTTGATTTACAAGGGTGTTAGAATGAGTGAATTGGATAGTGAAAAAGGTATTGGAAAAACAATTGCAACCAAGGTTCCCATGAACATACATGAGGAATTGATTGGCTTGGTAAACAGCGGAGCATATTTAAGCATTTCAGATTTCCTGAGGGAGGCTATAAGAAATGAACTGGCGCTTTACAAGATAAATGATATTCGAGATATCAAATACATGGATGCTAAAAAGGAGGTTCTCAGTTATTTCATGAAATATCATGACTGTTATTTGGATGAGATAGCTTTTGATTTGGAATTGGATTTTGATCTGGTTTCCAGGATTTTAAAAGATCTCCTAAGGGAAGGCAGGATAATTCTTGTTACAGGCAAATCAATCCTTGAGGAAATTGAAGAGAAAAACTTCGACGGCAGTGATTATAATCTGATTGTTTTCAATGGAACTGCGATTTTATCAAAATGCTATTCCTTTGTTAAATAATATTCTTTTTGGAGCGTAATTCTGATATTATACTGCTGGATACTTATTTGGACTTTTATTATTTAATTATCGGATGTTGATTATTTAGAGATTTGATATTTTTGATATTCTTTTATAAAATTGATTTTAATTAACAGTTATTTTTCAATTTTATAAAATTATTTCTTTTTAATATCAATTTAACAGACTAATATTATTTTTTTAAGTAAATAAACTGCTTAATTTATATATTTCATTAAATAAACTCTAATTCACCTTTTAATTTCGGTGATTTTATGAACTTGTCCAGTATTTTATTTGAAAATATTTTTTCCATTTCAGATTTATTGATTTTGATAAATGTGAATGATCTATCCATTTTCGATTTATTGATTTTAATAAATCTAATATTTATCATGGGAATATTATTCATATCAAATTATTATGACTTGAAATATAATATTGTGCCAAATTATCTAGTCAAGATTTTGTTGGCATCTGGGCTTTTAATAAATATCTCATTAGCCATGCTCTTTAAAAGCTTTTATTTTCTGTTATTCTCATTTGTCCTTGCATTTTTAGTTTTCATATTTTCATTCCTCCTTTGGATGCTTAAATTCTGGGCGGGAGGTGATGTAAAGCTCTTTACTGCATTGTCATTTTCATTAAGCTTTTTATCGAAGGATTTTATTTTAAATCATTTTGCAAATTCCAATATGCTGGATTGTTATGGCTCTTCATATATTGTCAATAATTTGGTTATATTCAGCCAGTTTACGCTTTATCCCAAGGTATTTTCCATATTGTTAAATGGAATACTGCTGTACTTTCCATTGATAATATTAATAATTATCATTCGATTTTTCAAAAGTAGCAAAATTGATTTTGGCTTTAAAAACAACTTTCAAACCCCTTATTTCGCTAATTTCTTAATCTTGATTATCTTCAATTTTTCTAAAATAATCAAGCTCTCCACAAGCTCGTTAATTGATATCTGGGATTTGAAAGAGGGAATGATTCTTGGTAAATATTATTTTGATGACGAGAATGTTTTCATTAAGATAAATGATCTGGATGGGGATTATAATCTGGTTTGCCATAAAGAGGCAGGCAGATTTAATAAGAACTGCAGCCGGTCTTACTTTAGATGATTTGGATTTTTTAAAAGGATTATATGATCAAGGGTTAATCAAATCCTCCAAATTCAATATAAAACTCACTATACCATTTCTTCCCTCCTTGACTCTGGGTTTTATTGTCATGCTGATATGGGGAGATTTGATATCTCTTATTTCATCCCTTGTTTGATATTTTGAGAATAATCATTAATTTTTAAAAAAATCAGTCAATTTAGAAAAATAGTTAATAAAAAATCAGTTGTGTGTTGGTTATATGTTATTTAATAGGATATTCAGGGAAGATAGAGCCCAATTGTCTTTGGAGTACATATTGATTGCAATGATGTCAATATTGCTCATAACTCTCATATCCATTCCAATTCTAGGTTTAAGCATTGATTATTCCTTTGATGTTGTGGATTCTCTGAATGCCAAAACTGAATTAAGCAAGATAACCGAAGGAATAGATTTCTGCTATAATTCAGGCAAAGGATCTAAAAAGATAGTTTTAATTGATTTAAATAATGATTTGGAAATTAATCTATTGAATAACAACTCAAAAGGACTGGCCGTTGCTGATTTGGATTTGTCCAATAATG
>CACXWH010000107.1 GCA_902771225.1 uncultured Methanobrevibacter sp.
TCTATTATATTTTCTACCATTAATTTCAAAGCTTACAGTTTCATTGCCAATACCAATGTTTACCTCAAATTGGGAAGAGTTTTTATATATTTTAACCAGGTCTTCTGTGTAAATGGCTAAATCTTTTGTATATACTTTTAATATTGCGGTTTGATTTTTCAGTGATGCATCTATCCATCCGTTGCCATTATTGTAAAATGAAACATTTTCTTTAAAATAGATTTGTGAAAAGTTTAATAACGGTGCGGAGTTTTTAGTCATTATTACAGTAAAATTATCTCCTTTTTTAATAGGGATTTCATTTTCCAGTTTTATTGTATGGAAACCTGAAAAGGTCACGCTTCCGTTTTGGGTTAATTTTAAAACGTCATTTACATAAACGTCAAAGGAATACTTTTCACCTACGTCATGGAAGTAAGTTCCTATGGCGCTGATTAAATCAGAAGATATTGCACTGTATGAGTTTTTATAGGAAAGGTTTCCGAATATATATCTGGTTTCCCCTCCAATATCTGTCTGATAATTTTTCCCGTACTTTTCAGTGTTTCCGATTACAAAAGCAACTCCGTCTGTAACTCTTGCAGCTGTTGTATCATAATATGAGACATAAATATATCCTTTATCATATTTTTCCTCCCCGTAGCTGTTTTTAATAATCCATGCGCCATTTCCAGGAGGTGTTATGAGGAAGTTTTCTTTAGGGTAATTGTCATCCCATCCGACAATTGCCACTGCATGGTTTGGAGTATATTTTTCTGCCGTTCCATTATAATATGAAGCAGAGGTATTTACATTGAAATACGGGGCCTGATAATCTATTAATATGTCTGTTGTAATGGCACCATAGTTAATGATTGCTTTTTTATAATCGTTTATATCACTTTGATTTGCAAATAATATGGCCGCATCCTGTATGTGGATATTTTCCGGGGTTACATAGTCTTTAGTTATTTTTCCATACATGTCAAATGTATCATATTCTTCCGGAATTGGCCCCAGCCATGAAAGTATGTATTGAAGGGCAATATCTGTCTGTCCGGCTTCAATCAATTTATTATTTCCATATTTAGAATATGAAAGCAACATTTTTTGAATATTCTGCTCTGATAAATCATATTCAACGCCGGTTGCTTTTAATAGTGCAGATTCCAATGCAGCATAAGTTGAAAAACACCAGCATGCTCCTGAAACGTACTGATTTTTAACAGGACTTATCCATCCCCAGTCACGTGAATCAAAACGTGCCGGAAGAGTTGTGACGTTGATTGTATTATTCAGCAAGTTCATTTCAATTGCCGGATTGTCCATAATCATTCTTAAAAATTCGTCATCGTCAAATTGCCTTACTTTATCGCCGATGAAAGTATTGTTTCTTATAGTTAATGATTCAACATGAACAACTCGAATAGCTTCCCCATTATTTTCAAAATAGGAATTTGTGATGTTAACTTCTTCATCGGATTTTGTACCGTAGCAATATACGGAATTATTTGAGTTATTGACAAATGTTGCATTATTGATTTTTAATTCAGTGAAGAGTGAATAAACTGCACTGCCGAAAAATCCGTCCTCACTTGATTGTGTTAATTTGTTGTTATTAAATGAACTGTTTTCTATAATAATTGAGCCAATAAAATCAGATGCATATACTGCACCACCTAAATAAGTTGCAGAATTTTGCCTAAAATTACATCCGCTGATTTCAAAGGTTCCTCCGCCAACCCGGGCAACAGCTCCTCCGTAATCACTTGTACAGTTAATGAAATTGCTACCGTAAATATTCATTGATCCGGTACTTCCCTGAGTCCAGCTATTTTCATCAATGTATATTGCACCTCCATTTTTTGAGGATTTGCAGTTAGTAAAAGTGGAGTTTTTTATTTCTCCACTCACACTACTTATTAAAACAATGGCTCCGCCACTCTTGTTTGCATACAGGTTTTCAAAACGTGAGTTGCTTATATAATGTCTTGAAACCTCTTCGGAATATATTCCTGAGCCGTATTCGCCGGTTATATTTTCAAAAAGACAATTATTTAATTTTGAAAAAACGAATGAACTTAAAAATACTGCTGCTTGATGAATATTTTGAGCATTTTTAAAAATGCTGTCTTCAATATAAGAATATTTGGCGTCATCCGGATCATCTGGAAGTTCTCCCTTTTTAATGAATACGTCAGCACCTTTAATAGCATAATTGGAGTCAAAAACACAGCCGGTCAGATTTGTCTGGTTTGAAACATAAATGGCTCCGCCTTCTGTTAATGCGTAATTATTTTTAAAAGTTACGTTATTGCATGTAACGTTTATTCCAGCGTAAACCGCCCCACCTTTATCTGCCTTGGCATTGATTAAAACCAGATTCTTTAATGTAATGTTATTTCCGGTAATGTTGAATATTCTTGACTCTTTATTTCCATCAATCGTATGACCGTTACCGTTAAGGATGAAATTGTCCTTGCCAATTAAAATTCCTGTGCTGTTGTCAGTTTCATTGTTGAAGGTGTAGTCCTGATTTAAATCCAAAACCGCACCTGCATTTTCTATTTTTTCAGCTAAGTTTGTGAATGAATTTTCACTTGTTGTATAAACCTCTTCTTGACAGCCATCACTTATAATTTCATCGGTAATATTATCTGCTGCACAAACAGACCCTGCAGATAAGATTAAAACAAGCATGACAATCATAATCTTTAAGACTTTCATGTTTTAATCATATGTAAAAAATGATATTTAAGCATATATATTGAATTTGGTGATTAATCGTGTGTTAAAAAAGAATAAAAAGGATTAAGTAAATTAATCCTTGATTGTAATGGTATTTGAGATTCTCATTCCATCATATTCGGAGGTGATGATGTATTCTCCGGCCATGAGGTTAATGTTTAGCTTAGCTATTCCTGAAGAGTTGGAATATTTTGTGTAGAATACTCCGTTGACGTTGAATGTTACTTTAGCATTTGCTAAAGGCTTTCCTTCGCCGTTTAGAACTAATGTGTTAAATGTTGAGCCGTCTTTATATTTCATTTCCAGATTGTCGGCAAATAGCACTGGTAAAACAGTGATGTTATAGGACATCTGGAGTCCGGTTAACGGATCAGTAGCGGTCAATATATACTCACCAGGTTCCAGGTTAATGTTTAACTTA
>CACXWH010000108.1 GCA_902771225.1 uncultured Methanobrevibacter sp.
TAAGTCTAAAATCAAATATATAGACTTAAATAATATTTTTTACATATATTTTTAACAGTGATAATTATGAAAGTTTTAAAGATTATGATTGTCATGCTTCTTTTAATCATATCGGTGGGGGGTGTCTGTGCAGCAGACGACATTTCCGATGAGATCATGAGTAATGATTGTCAAGACACTTTAGAAATTGAGCAAAACGATATTTATACGACTGGAGAAAGTTCATTCAGTAGTTTGGCTGATGAAATAGAAAATGCAAGCACAGTTTTGGATTTAAGTCAAAACTATATATTTAACAATGCAACCGATTATGAACTTAATGAAGGGATTGTAATAAATAAAAGTGATTTTACCATAAATGGTAATGATTACACAATTGATGGGAATAATCTGGCCAGAATCTTTAATATTATTGGTGGAAACAATATCACGATTTCAAATCTCAATTTTGTAAATGGAAAATGTAAAAGTGGTGGAGCTATCTATACAGTATCCCCAATTACCTTTATTAATGTGACATTTGCAGAAAATAGCGCCATAATGGCTGGTGCAGTTTCTTCAACCCAAAAAGCCGTGTTTAATAATGTAACATTCATAAACAATACTGCTACGCGCGGGGGAGCAATATATAGTGAAGAAGGTTACCTTGAGTTAATTAATTGTCAATTCAATAACAATACCGCTACCTGGGGAGGAAGCATTTACTGTAAAAATGAAACAAGAATTAGCAATTCTGCTTTTAGAAATTCAAAATCATCATATGGCGCTGCAATATATGCCGGAAATATGTTCACTGTTAAAAATTCAACTTTTGAAAATCTATATGCAAATGAAACCGCAGGAGCAATAGGAATTAAAGGATTTGATTATGTGGAAATTGACGGTTGTACCTTTATAAATACGGGATCACGCAAAAATGGTGGTGCAGTATTTATAGATATTGGTCCTAGAGAAACTGGAACCTCCAGCATCACTAATTCAAAATTCATCAGTTCAAGCGGTGATTACGGTGGTGCATTGGTCCAATTAGGCGGTAAAATATTTATCGGAGGATGTGAATTTACAAATAACTCTGCCATATATGACGGGGGAGCAATATACCTCTCATACCTAAGTGCAGTTATTAATAATACATTAGTTAATGAAAATAAACTATCCTATGAGAATTTAAGTTGCGGAGGAGGATTATACTGTGATGTTTTCAATATAACTATAGAAAACTCCAACTTTACAGATAATGCAATTCAGGGAATTTATGCATATGACAGCGAATTAAACATGAAAAATATAATATTTTCAAATAACGGGGAAGCAATTCATGGCATTTTCCTCATTTATAATTTAAAAAATATTACTCTTGGAAATGATACCTTATTTTTAAATGACACAAATTATGATACTGATTTTTATGAAATAGCTAAAAATCTCGTGCTTATAAACAATACTATTAATGTAGCAACTCTTCCATCAAGATACGACTCACGCGAGTGGGGATGGGTTTCAACAGTTAAAGACCAGGGAGACATGGGTTCTTGCTGGACATTTGGTACTTGCGGAGCCTTAGAATCCGCATTATTGAAAGCAACAGGAATTGAATATGACTTTTCAGAAAACAATATGCAAAACAGTATGCTGCAATATTCAAAATATGGTATTAAAGGAGAAGAGGAAGGCGGAGCCAGAGAACAGGGTCTTGAATATGTTCTCAGTTGGTTTGGAGTGATGCCAAGCGAATTTGATACCTATGACCAATTAGGAAAATTATCTCCATTAATAACTTCAAATGATAAAATCCACATATTCGATGCAGGCTTTGCAGATCCTCGTAAAAATGCAACAGATAATGATATGCTTAAAAAATTAATACTTCTATGCGGATCCGTTACAACCGGTTATTATCATAATGATTCCTGCTTGAATGAGAAAACATTCGCATATTACCAAAACACTAAAAACCGTACCAATCATGCAATAAGCCTTGTCGGATGGGACGATAACTATCCTGCTTCAAACTTCCTAGAAACCCCTCCAGGAAATGGAGCGTTCATCTTGAAAAATAGCTGGGGAAGTAGCTTCGGAGAAGATGGATATATGTACATATCCTACTATGACACAAGCCTTTTAAACACCAGCTTTGCAATTGGATTTATTATTGAAAATACTGAAAACTACACTACAAACTACCAGACAGACTTGGGCGGACATTTAGAACATATAAAAGGTAATGGAAGCATTATAAGTTATATGAACACCTATAAAACAGATAATATAGGATTAATAAGTGCAATAGGAAGTTACTTTGACGTGAACGAAAACTACACATTTGAAATCTATGTAAATGGTGAATTAAAACATAATCAAAGTGGAATTGCACCGTTTACAGGTTACCATACCATTAAATTAACAACAGAAATTCCAATAACAACTGGAGATATCTTCAAAGCATTGATGAAAAAAGAATCAGTTTATTTATTAACGGATTCAAGACAAATCTACCGGGAAAATATAACTTTCATTGACTTTGGTGATGGATGGAAAGATTTATCTTTGGAAAATAAAACAATTTCTTTAAAAGTCTATGCTAAAGACTTGGATATTTACACCCAGGATTTAGTCAAAATCTATAAAAACGATTCCAAATTTGAGGCAAATATCGGTGTTGCCAACGAAACCGTAACCTTTGAAATAAACGGCAGAAACTATACTAGAATCAGTGATGAAGACGGAACCGCTTCAATAGCCATTAATTTAGGACCGGGCAACTACACAATCAAAACTACATTCAACGGCACAACAGTTGAAAATACAATTACAGTATTGTCTACATTAATAGCTGACAATTTAGTAAAATATTATAGAAACGCTTCCCAGTTCTATATTGACTTGATTGATGGCGAAGGTAATCCTGTCAGTGGTGTTAACATTACCATGAACATCAATGGAGTATTCTATAACCGTGCAACAAATGAAAACGGTACAGCCAGATTAAACATTAATTTACCTTCTGGTGAGTACATTTTAACTGCACTTGATCCGTTGACTGGTCTTCAGATGTCTTATAACATTACTGTATTGCCTACATTGTATGCAAGTGATTTGGAGATGAGCTATAAAGACGGTTCAACATTCAATG
>CACXWH010000109.1 GCA_902771225.1 uncultured Methanobrevibacter sp.
CAAATTTAAAGTAAATTTAGTTGACGGTCAGGGCAAACCTTATGCAAATCAAAAAATACAATTCAACATAAATGGTGTCTTTTATTATCGTTCAACTGACAGTAATGGTCAAAGTGCATTAAACATCAATTTATTGCCAGGAAAATACATCATAACTTCAAGTTATGACAAATGCAATATTTCAAACAAAATAACCATTTCAAGTTGAGATTAAATACCTCTCAACTCTTTTTTTCTATTTTTTAGATTGTTAACAGAAATTATTAATACAAAGCACTTTTTCACAAAAACATCAATAACTTTTTTTAAAGACAAAAAGTATATCAATTATGTAGGAGGGAAATGATGAAAAAAATAAAAATCTTTCTTATATTACTTGTTTTATTTATCTCTATTAGTGCTGTTTCAGCTGAAGGAAACTTCACAACACTGCAAGATGAAATTCATACAAGTACAGAACGTATTGAAATAAATCAAAACTATATATATGATAATTCTACGGATTACAAACTTAATAGTGGAATTCTAGTAAATAAAAGTGATTTTACCATAAACGGTAACGGTCACACTATTGACGCTTCAAATCAGGCCAGAATTTTTAACATTAATGGAAATAACATAACAATCAATAATCTGATTTTCATTAATGGATATAATAATGATACTGGGGGAGCAATTTTTTCAAATGCAACAATCACATTAAACAATGTTATATTTACCAACAACCGAGCTGAAAACGGAGGAGCAATATTTACAGAAAACACAATTACAATTAACAACGCAACATTCAACAACAACCAGGCAAACTCATATGGAGGAGCAATCAACACAATGGGTAAAACCACGATAAACAACACAACATTCAACAACAACAAAGCATCAAACGGCGGTGCGATAATCATAAGCAATGAAACTACAATAAACAACATAATACTTAACAACAACCAGGCAAACGCACCAGGAGGTTCTCTTTATGTTGAAAATTCTGCATTAAACCTGAAGAATGGAAATTTTAAAAGTGAAAATACATCACAGAGCCTAATTTACCTGACAAACTCTTTAATTTCTATTGAAAATACCACTTTTGCAAATACAACTTTCGATTATGCTCCTGCAATTTATTTTTCAAACAGCAGCGGAAAAATTAGAAATTGTAATTTTGTCAACCTGAATGCATTGATAAGCGGAGGAGCAATAGGGATTGAAGCACTTGCCAATGAAATGACTATAGAAAATTGTAACTTTATAAATACCAAATCTCAAAAGAACGGAGGGGCAGTTTATGCAGACGTTGCCGGAGGAACACATTCAAGTGAAAAAAATGCAAAATCCATTAAAGTAATCAATACGACATTCGTTAACTGTAATAGCGGATTTGGGGGAGCCATATTACAATTAAATGGAAACCTAAATATTGAAAAATCCAAATTTAACAGCAATAATGCATCTGTAAGCGGCGGCGCAATATATACCTCATATACGGATTTGAACTTAAAAAATAGTGAATTTATTAATAATTTCGCCTTTAAAAATGGTGGGGCAAATTATATGGAATTAACAAATTCCACTATTGATAATGTATTATTTATCGCAAATAAAGTTGAAAATAACAGTATGTTGAATCCGAGCACAATTTATGCTTATGATTCAAGTTCATATATTAAAAATTCATTTTTTAACAATTCCAAGTACAGTATTTCTTCAGTTTTCACTATTGATTATCTTGATGAAAATAATACTGTAAATGATGATGAATTCAATTGGGACAATAAAATTTACCTAAATGGAGTTGTTGATGAAGGAATAAAAATCAAGCTGATTAACAACAGCATTGATGTTACAAGCATTCCATCCAAATTTGATTTACGGGAATGGGGATGGGTAAGTCCTGTTAAAAATCAATTAAGTAAAGGTTATTGTTGGGTTTTTGGTACAATAGCCAGTTTAGAATCTGCCCTTTTAAAATCAACTGGTGTGGAATATGATTTTTCAGAAAATAATATAGGAAATAATGGAATAATCTACAGCAAATATGGAAACACAGAAAATACAGAAGGAGGCATCCCCACAACAGCATTAGGAGCTATCCTAAGTTGGTCTAACCTAGTACCTGAAGACTGTGACACTTATGATGAAATAGGCAAAGTATCCGACATTATAGAATCCATAAATACCATCCATGTTCAGGATGTACTTTTAATTCCTGTAAAAAAAACTGCTGACCATGTCAATACCAATGAAACAAATACTTTAATCAAACAAGCAATGTTAAAATACGGATCAGTTCAGGTATGCTATTTTGGTGAGGGATTGACAATTGACGATGTTCACATATATCACAATAATACATATGAAAACAACCACGCCGTCTGTCTAGTCGGATGGGATGATAACTACAGTAAAGATAAATTCCCGATTAAGCCTCCGGGTGATGGTGCCTGGATATTGAAAAACAGCTGGGGCAATAATACAGGCATTAATGGATACCAATACATTTCATATTATGATACTTCCCTTTTGGCACCAGATTCCGACGGATTTAATGAAACTCCATACGGAATAGCTTTTATAATTGAAAATACCGAAAATTACAAATATAACTACCAGACTGATTTAATAGGACTTAGAGGAACAGATGAAAACTATACATATTATTCAAACGAATACATGGCTCTTGCCAATAATCTTTTAGGTGCAGTCGGTACTTACTTTAACGATTCAGGCATAGATTATGAACTTAAAATATATGTTAATGATGAATTGAAAATCACACAAAATGGAACAAGCGACTTTTCAGGATTTAAAACAATTAAATTAAATGAATATGTCCCAGTTAAAGAAAATGATGTATTTAAAGTGGTATTTAAAAATAACATGCTTCCTTATCAATCCAAATCAAGACAGCATTACCTAGAAAATACTAGCTTTGCAAGTGCAGACGGCATAAACTGGATTGATTGTGCCATGTCAAATATGACGGCATGTTTAAAAGTCTATGCATTCGATTTACCTATATACACAGAAAATCTGGTTAAAATATATAAAAACTCTTCCCAATTTGAGGTAAACATTGGTATTGGCAATGAAACTGTAAGCTTTGAAATTAATGGTAGAAAATATAATAGA
>CACXWH010000110.1 GCA_902771225.1 uncultured Methanobrevibacter sp.
ATAATCAGACAATTTTAATAGATTATAAGTAAAAATAGAAATAAAAATAAATTTTTAAAAAATTTTTGCAAAAATCAAATAGGATTTCTACAAAGCCTAAATATTATAGTAATTTAACAAATGATATTATTCTGACTGGAAAAATTAAAATTAATATTTTTAATCATAGAAAAACATTTAAGTTTGGATTCATAGAAAAATATATGTATGAATGGGATAAAATAATTTAAAAAACTATTAACTAATACATTTGTGGATAAATATGAATTTCAATTTTATTAAATTTGATTGGAAATCACAATCATTTAGGATTATACTTTTAGCAGCATTATGTCAATTTTTAACTAGTATGGTTTTAAATTGTATGCATGTTATGTTACCAAATATGTCTTTAGAATTAGGTATTTCTATTGAATTATTAAATTGGCTTACACTTGTCTTTTTAATGACTTTACTTGCTTTCAGTATTCCTATTAGTAAGTATTTGGGCTATAGTGGTGTTAAAAAATATATGAAGATAGCTACTTATGGTTTAATTATTGGTTTAGGTATATTTGCTTTAAGTTCCAATATAGAATTTTTATTAATTTCAAGATTTATTCAAGGTCTTAATATAGCGATTTTGAATATTTGTGTTTATATGATAATTATCCTGGGAATATCTGAAAATAAAGTTGGACAAGCATTGGGAATTGTTTCATCAGCAGGATATGTGGGAATGCTTATTTCACCAACAATATCTGGATTAATTACACAATTTTTCGGTTGGCGATTAGTATTTATCGTTTTAATCATTATATTTATCTTTCAGTTAATTTTAATACACTTTATAAAAGGAGAATGGAAAACTGATAAAAAACCTATTGACAATATAGGATCCTTAATATTCATGATTTTTATTTGTTTTTTAGTATATGGATTATCCTCACTAAACGATGGATTAATCTATTTGATTATAGGTGTAATAATATTTATAGGATTTATTTGGATAGAAAAGAATAAAAAATATCCTGTATTCAATTTGAGCCTTTTAAAGAATAAATCTTATGTGATTGGTAATTATGCCGCTATGATTTGTCATGTTATTTCTTTTAGTGTAAATTATATATTGACTATATACCTACAAGTTGTTAATGGACTAGATTCCGGGATTGCTGGTTTAGTAATGATGACTACGCCAATTATTATGGTAATTATTTCTCCATATGCAGGTATGCTTGCAGATAAGCGAGATTCTCGTTTACTTTCTGCTTTTGGTATGGGTTTCATGACTTTGGGTATGATAATATTTGTATTCTTGGAATATATTCCATTTTATATGATTTTTGTTGCTTTAATTTTCCGTGGATTAGGTCATGGTATATTTTCATCCCCAAATGGTAAATTTGTTTTAACGGATATATCCACTGATGATTTGCCAGAAGCATCTGCACTTTTAACATCAGTTAAAGAATTTGGTAGAATTTTAAGTTTAGCTATATTTACCACTATTTGCTTTGTATATATGGGTAATAATAGTTTATATGAAAATATTAGTGGATTTACTCAATCCACACATTCAATGATGATTATTACAGTCATATTCGGAATATCTTCAGTAGTATTGTTATTAATTTCAAAATTTTACTTAAAAGATAAGACACAATCCTAAATTTTTAGAGTAGTATTAAGTAAATCCATTTTATCTAGAAAAATAGCAAAGTATAAATTATTTATTTAATATATTATTATTTGATGCTTTTATATTTGTTTTATTACATTATATATTAGTTTCATAAACCATATTAAGTCTTATTTTTAAATTAAAAATAAAGAAAAATTTTCATGATTTCTTATTTAAGAAAAAATAAAGCAAATTATTTTAAGGAGGTTATTATTATTCCATTAGTAACGACAAATGAAATGTTTGAAAAATCAATGAAAGAACATTTTGCTATAGGAGCATTTAATATTAATAACATGGAGCTTATACAAGCAATAGTTGATGCTGCGGATGAAGCTAAATCCCCTGTTATTTTACAAGTATCTCCTAGTGCTATAAAATATGCTAGAATTAATTATTTAATGAAGATGGTGGAAGCTGCTGTTGAAACTAGTGATATTCCAATAGCTCTACATTTAGATCATGGTTTAGATTTTGAAACATGTAAAATGTGTGTGGATGCGGGTTTCACATCAGTAATGATAGATGCATCAAAATATGATTTTGAAGAGAATATAAGAATAACTAAAGAAGTTGTTGATTATGCCCATTCAAAAGGTGTTGTTGTAGAGGCAGAATTGGGAACTTTAGCGGGTATAGAAGACGAAGTTAATGTATCTGATGATGATGCTAAATATACAGATCCAAATCAAGCTTATGAATTTATTCAAAGAACTGGTTGTGACTCTTTAGCAATTGCAATTGGAACTAGTCACGGCGCATATAAGTTCAAAGGTGATGCTAAATTAAGATTTGACATTTTAGCAGAAGTAAAAGAAAAATTGCCGAATACTCCAATAGTTCTTCATGGTGCATCATCAGTAATTCCAGAATTGGTTGATATGTGTAATAATAATGGTGCAGATATTATGGGTGCGAAAGGTGTGCCTGATGATATATTAAAACAAGCCGGCAAAAATGGTGTATCAAAAATTAATGTTGATACAGACTTACGTTTGGCTATGACAGCTCAAATAAGAAAAGTATTTAATGAAGAACCATCAGTATTTGATCCTAGAAAATATTTAGGTCCAGCAAGAGATGAAATAAAATCAGTTGTTTTACATAAAATTAATGATGTTTTCTGTTCTTCAAACAAAGCTTAGTTGCTTCTAACAATTATTTTATTATTATTTTGGCTTTGTAGAAATCCTCGTTTTATTGAATTTGGGTTGATCGATAGATATTGTAGAGTGTGTTTTTGAGTTTTGTTTCTTTGTTTGATAATTGTA
>CACXWH010000111.1 GCA_902771225.1 uncultured Methanobrevibacter sp.
TTTGACAAGATTTTAAAGATTGAATGATTCCCGTTGTCTTGGTTATTAGATAAAATGAACTCCATTTCCTTAAAACCCGAACTAAGCGAATTATATGAATTGAATGAATTCATTTCAAGAGTTATCAGTAAAGAGGATATTCACATTAATTTAATCGTTGAAGAAATATTTGTCAATATTGTCAATTATTCAAATGCAGAATTCATTAAGGTCGATGCCTGTTTTGAAGATTCGGTATTGACTTTGGAATTCGCTGATAATGGATTTGAATTCAATCCATTGATGAGGGAAAAACCAAAATCTCCAGAGACCATTGAAGATGCACAAATCGGAGGTCTTGGAATTTATTTAGCTAGGGAAATGGCTGATGAGTTGGATTATCATTATTGCAATGGTGAAAATCATTTGAAGATTATTAAAAAAGTGGAATAATGAATGATAAATTAAAAAAGATAATAATCCCATTTGTTCTAATGCTACTTTTTAATCTGGGCATTTATTATCTAAAAGGCGGGCAAAATTTCGGTGGAGGATTAAGTGTTCATGTTGGAATACTTCTTGTTTCAGGAATGATACTTGGACCATACGGCGCACTGGGAGCAACTGTTGCAAACTTTTTATGCGACATGATAAGAGGATATGGTCCGGTTACTGCCGCAGGCTCATTTTTTTTCGGATTTGCAATATCATATCTTGGTTATAAATTATGGTATGAATCATATAGTTTTCGACCGAATGCAACAAGACTTAGATTAAGCAATACTCGAAATGTGGTTCTATTTTTATCAATAGTTCTTTTCTGCGGTCTTTTATACTCAATACTACATGGAAAGCTGTTTTATCTTACTCTTCCAGAAACAATTTCCCTAAATTCCACTATTGAAATTAGATACTTTTTAAATTTCATTAATTCATCATTCATCTTTGGAATAATCGGAATCTGGATTTCAAACAAAATAGATTTTGCTCACATTCCTCAGGCCTCAAAAGACAAGCCGAATAAAAAATTCTACCAAATTGTAGGCGCTTTACTGGTCTTGTCAATACTAGCAACATTGATTATAGACTCAAGCGTTCAATTAAACAATTACATCGTGCTTATTGAGCTGGCCGTCCTCACTTTTTTGCTATTTGTATATTTAAAAAAGCCTATAACTTCAGATATGATTGTCAACGATTCCAAATCCATTCCGGAAGAAATAATGAACTTGTTTCAGTTGTCATTGCTGTCTGTTATTGTTTTGGGAATTATAATCTCATATGATCATAATATCATAACTGCAATCAGTAATTTGCTGCCATTGAATGTAAATGAAGTTATAATCTCCATGATGCTGCTGATGGACATCCTGCTTCTCATCTTCTTCATACCTTCATTAGCTGTTTTAAGATATGTTGAAATCAAAGTCATAGAACCGATTCTCTCATTTGCAAGAATTGAAGACTTTATTCATGAAAATGAAAAAATAGAATCTGACGGATTGGTGGAGATTTATTCAAGATATATTAGTGATGAAACGGAAATTGGAACATTGGCCCGCTCATATACTGACTTGATCAACTTCAATAATAATTATATTGAAAATATTCGTGAAATCGAAGGAGAAAAGGAACGCATAAAAGCCGAACTGAATATTGCATACAGAATTCAGGCTGCAAACCTGCCGAAGGAAGGTATTTTTAACGAATATTATTCAGTTAATGGTTATTCCCAACCTGCAAAAGAGGTTGGGGGAGACTTTTTCGATTATTATGAACTTGACGACGACCATTTAGCGATTGTGATTGGCGATGCATCTGGAAAAGGAGTGCCAGCAGCTATTCTTGCAATGATCTCCCAGGTCATGATAAAGCAAATGCTTAAAAATACTCGCGACCCTTCAGAAATCTTATATCTGCTTAATAATCAATTATGTGAAAATAATTCCGAATCAATGTTTATAACATTATGGATAGGTATTTACAATAAAACAACTGGGAAATTAATATTTTCAAATGCAGGACATAATCCTCCGCTTATTAAAGAAAATGGCGAGTTCAAATATTTAAATATTGATACAGGGCTTGTTTTAGGAGTCATGGAAGACTTTGACTTTGCAAGAGAAGAGATATCCTTATCTGATGAAATTGTTTTATTCACTGATGGAATAACCGATGCTTGTAATAATGAAAATGAAATGTATGGTGAAGACAAGCTATTAAACTTCTTCAATGAATTTAAAAGCGATAATGGCCCAATAAGGCCTTTGTTAGATGACATCAAAAAATTCACTCGTGATGCTGAGCAATTCGATGACATGACATTATTATACTTAAAAATCAAGGGTTAAACTGTTAATAAAAGAAGAGATGGCCCTGATTTTGAATTTTATAGTGATTAGGTTCTATTTTTAAAAAAAACTATTTGAAACGTTGATATTGTCAAATTTCAAATTCTCATTTGATTAATTCGTTTTGATTTTATATTCTTATTTGATTAATTCGTTTTGATTTTATATTCTTTTTTGATTAATTCCCTTTGATTTCACTATAAATTGCGCCAATACCTAGAAATTGGGTTGTAAACATTAAGAAATTCAGTATGATTGCCCAGATATAATTTAAAATAAGATTTGGGATTTTCACATAGCTGAGTGACCCGAAAAGAACTATAGCCAGAATTATTAAGGTGTAATGTTTTGCGTAATGTTTCCATCCTATTGTGTCGATGTCCTTTTTAATGCTATTAAACTTAAAAGCGGATAATATTTGTCCTGTGTCTGCAAGCCTGGCTATGGCTATTTCCATGAAGAAACTTGTTATATAGAACAGGATGGATCCCACAACAACAAAAATTATTGCATGTACATGATTGTGTGAAATTAGCATATTCATGGTATTGGGCAGGTCCAACAGCATGTCCTCCAGTTCA
>CACXWH010000112.1 GCA_902771225.1 uncultured Methanobrevibacter sp.
TCAAGGAAAATCCACATATTATTATGAATGGAAATGCTTTGACGAAAAAATAGGCATGGCCTAAGAATCTCCGGCTTCTACAAGCCGGAGAGGTTCAACAAGAAAATGTGCGCTCCCATTTATGTAATTCAATTAGCCATATGCAGATTTAGGCATTCTTACACACCCACAACAAATAATTTTTTAATCCAATTTTTTAATAAAGTTCAATTGATATTTAATTGTATTAAATTGAATTACATAAATTAAAATGAATTTAAACACCTTATTTTTATTATAACTCCCAAAATACGAAATATTAACCAATCATCATGATAAAACATGAACATTTTTTTAATTAAGATAAAATATGATTAAATTACCAGATAAAAAAAATAAATAAGTATTTTCAAATATACCTAATATATTATCAATATTAATTAAATTAAACATGAAATAAGTTTTATCTAATTAAATTAAACAATTTTATAAAATATTAAAAAATGATTATAATATTTTTAGTTAAGTTTAAATATTATTAATGAAATATGATTTATTAGACCTAAATTGAATTTTTATAAAATAAAAATGAAAAAATTAGGTCATAACTAAAGAGGTTATATTAAATGTTTAAATTTGATAAAGAACAAGAAGTTTTTGACTTTGCAGGAGTCAAAATGGGTGGCCAACCAGGCGAATATCCTACTGTTTTAGCAGGAACAATATTCTATGGTGGACACAATATTATTAATGATGAATTAACTGGAGATTTCGATAAAAGTAGAGCTGAACAGTTAATTAATGATATGGCATCTATTTCAGATGTAACCGGTAATCCTTATATTGTACAAGTATTTGGACAAACTGAAGAAGCGCTACCAAAATATATTGAATATGTTGGTGAAATCTGTGATGCTCCATTCCTTATAGATTCAACATCCGGTGATGCAAGAGTTGCTGGTGCACAGTACTCTGATGAAACCGGATTAACAGAAAGAGCAATTTATAATTCCATTAATATGGCGGCAGATAAATCTGAATTAGATGCACTTGCTGAAACCGACATATCTTCTTCAATAATCTTAGGATTCAACCCAATGAATGCAACAGTTGAAGGTAAAATGGCTATGTGGGAAGACGGAGATGATGGTGCATACGAAAAAGGTTTGCTTGAAGTAGCTGCTGACTGTGGTATTGACCAATTCATGATGGATACTGCAGTTACTCCTTTAGGACAAGGTGCAGGTATTGCTGCCAGAACATCCTTTGCCGAAAAAGCAAAATGGGGATATCCTGTTGGATCAGGAATCCACAATGTGCCATCTGCATGGGATTGGCTAAGAGACTATAAAAAAGCAGGTAATAAAACAGCATTTACTGTTTGTGATATCGGTGCAAATATCGTGCAGGTAATGTGTGCAGGAGACTTTGTTCTTTTTGGACCTATTGAAAATGCGGATATTGCATTTCCTGCAGTAGCTCAAACAGACATGTTCATTAGTGAAGCTGCAAAACCTTTAGGAACTGAACCCGTTGATTATCACCCAATGAATAAACTAGTATAATATCAATTGTTAATTATTTAAAACCTCTATGTCGATTTGTTCTATATCATTACTGATGATATATCAAATCTTAACAAATAATCCAAAATACCAAATTAGCGCCGGACAAACACGTCCGGCGCTTTAAAAAATAATTTAAGAATTTAATTCTTTTATAATATCCTGAAAACCATTATCATTAAAAATAATATTTTCGGCTCAAATACGCTGAAATAGGCTAAATCATATTAATTCAAAAAAAATATATTTAAACAATAAAAAATACAACTATACCTAAAAATGCAATTCCCCCATGACTTAAAGAAGTTATGGTTCTTGTAAATTCGAGATAAACATGATTAGATTAGCTTACTATAATGTGGAAAACCTTGATTTGAAAAAGGGCTATGAATTAGTTCCAGATAAACGAAAGGAAAAAATTGATTTTTATAGATTTGATAAGGATAAAAAACTTAGCTGTGGAGCTTATTTACTGCTTCAAAAAGAATTGAATGAAGAAGACATTATAAACCCCGAATTTGAAATTGGAAAATATGGCAAAGCATACATAAGCAATTATGAAGATATTTACTTTAATATAAGCCATTCGGGAAAAATAGTTTGCTGTGCAATATCCGATAGGGAAGTTGGAGTTGATGTTGAATACAATGACCCTGAAATCGACTTAAGCATAGCTAAGAATTACTTCTACAATAGCGAATATGAAAATATTATGAAATCTAGCCTCCCTTCAAATGAATTTTTTAAATACTGGGTTTTAAAAGAAAGTTATATGAAATATACTGGTCTGGGATTTAATTTAGATTTAAATAGCTTTGAAATAATCATTGATAAGGAAATAAAACTGAAAAATGATAAAAACAATATCAAATTCAATTTATTTGACCTTGGCGAGTATAAGTTAGCTTCAGCAGGACATTTCAAAACTAAAAATATTAAGAAGTATAGGCAGTTATATTGATTCACAAACTAGACTGTTCTAAGTATTTTTTTCATGGAAAATTGTTGAATAAGTTACATTTTTTAGATGTTTGTATCTTTTAAAAAGTCAATTATATTCATGTGAATTATTCCATTTTTTGAATAATCCCAATTATCGAGGGTTAACACATATTTAAGGTAGTTATCATTAATTTTTTCCAAACTTCTAAACTCTCGATTTCGGGTAGCTTCATCCAATATACTTTCAGATACTTGGATATATATTGTTTTATTGGGTTTTTGACATACAAAATCTACTTCAAGTCCATCAATATTTCCAATAGTAATTTTGTAATTTCTTCTAAGAAGTTCTAAAAAAACAATATTTTCTAAAATTTTCCCTCTTGATTTATTAAATCCTGTTTG
>CACXWH010000113.1 GCA_902771225.1 uncultured Methanobrevibacter sp.
GATTAAACATTAGATTAATGGCCGGCGAATACCTTATCACTTCACAATACGGTCAAGCAAAAATTTCAAACAAAATAACAATTAGTGCATAAAGAGGAAATGATTAATTCCTCTTATTTTTATTTTTTTGATATGGATATTATTATTTAAAAATCTAATTTTATAAAATAAATTTATTTAAATTAAAAAAAGCTTTTATTAAAAATATAATTATTCTATTAACAATAAAAATTATAATAGCTAAAATGAATATAATTGATTCATAATTTGCGGGCAAAAAGCAGATAACCGCTATGCCCAACCATTCTGGTTTTTGGTCTTGTACCCTGCTGTCTGACTTCAAGACCGCGTTCCAATGTTTCTAAAATTTCAATGTCATAAAAATCAAGTTTTTTAGCAACCCTGTATGAAATTTCAGCCTGATTAATGTATGGAGCATAGACAACAAGCCATCCTCCAAGGTTTAATGCATCATGAACATCTTCAAAGATTTCATAAGGCTTTGGAAGATCCAAAAACACTAAATCAATATTGTCCTCGCCAATACCTTCTTTAATATCCTGGTTTTTGACTTCGACATTTTCAATTCCAAATGTTTCAATATTCTTTTTTGCAACATCAGCAAAATCCTGTCTGATTTCATAAGTATAAACTTTACCGTTAGAGCCTACAACATTAGCAAAGTTTAAAGCAATTGCTCCGGCACCAGTTCCTGCATCAACAACCCTGGAACCTGCACCTAAACCAGTGTATGCCAAAACAGTACCGATGTCCTTTTTAATTAATATTGAACAGCGCCTGTCCATTATGTCAATGAAATCATTAATATTGGGTTTAATAATTTTAAATGAGTGGTCAAGATGGCTTTTTACCTCATCGCCAACACTAGCATTTTCTAAAACATCAGCTTTAACAATGCCCAAATCGCTTTGAAACTCCTGACCTTCCTTTAAGACATATTTCTTGCCACGTTCATCTAAAATCATCTTCATAGAATAACACCTAATTTTCCAATTCTGCTAATCTCTTTACCCTTTTTAAAGAGTCGGGGTGGGTAGAGAACAATTCCATAAATCCTTTGGTTTTAGAAATTTTAATTTCTGAATTAGCTAATTTTCTTAATTCTTCATCAGATATTTTTCCGTCACCATCAAAATCAATTTGCTGGAAATCATTAATATCATGCTGTGCATTGTTTACATCAGTTGCAAAGAATGCTCTGTTGGTACTGACTTGTTCAATAGTTTCACTACTGCATTTAGAAGCACCATAAGATAATTTGTATAATGCTGAAACTAAAGCAGCTGGACGATTACCATATTCAACTGAAGCCTCATCCGCATAGTATTCACGAGTTCTTGAGATTAACAATACCAATAATTGCCCAATCAGATAAAATACATAACCCAAGATTCCAATTATGATTGTTGCACCATTATCCCTATCTCCTGAAAAGAAGAATGACAATGCAAGATAATAGCAAATCATAGGAATGACACTGACTGCAGCAGTTATAGCCATATCATTGTGTTTAATGTGTCCCATTTCGTGGCCTAAAACTGCCCTTAACTCATCATAATCAAGTAAACCCAGAATCGGACGGGTAATTGCAATATGACCACTTCTGCTTGTTCTTCCATATGCAAAAGCATTTGGAATTTCAATTTCAGATAATCCTATTTCCGGTTTAGGAACACCTGCCTCCTGAGCAAGTTCCGCCACCATTTTATGAATATGAGGAGCTTCACCTTCAGATAATGGTCTTACATTCATTGAACGTTTAACCAATGACGGTCCAAACCAATATTGTAAAAATACAATCAACAAACTGATACCCGCATATAATCTCCAACTGCTAATTCCTAAATACCTTCCTACAAGGAATATTAAAAAATAAACAATAGAAAACATCAAAACAGATGTTAATAACATTCTTAACTTAAGTTTCCATGTGCCTCTCATTTCAATACCTCAACATTAATTATGTATACTATTTTACATTTATACTTAAAAAGTTAATGGAAATATTTATCGCATCTTTCACTCCCAAAAGAAATAAATATATATATAGAAGAATAAGTAAATAAAATATTACATGTAAATATTATATTACATGATAAAAATATAACAAGAGAGGATTAAAATTAGAAAATATATAATTATCATATCATTATTATTGGCCATACTTATGGTAAATACTGTATCTGCCAGCGATAATGCTACAGAAAAAGAAAATATTCCAATAGAATACGAAAAATTGCAAATAGACGATTATGATCCCACATACTATGTTATAGGATCATATATAGAATATCCCATGTATGAATTTAATGAATCCGAAATTGCTGAAGAGCAGTATACTTACACGCAAATAGCAAGCAGCGAAAACGACACAAGACAAAGCACAGGTTTCAAAAATACGATTGTAAACAGAACTGTTGATGGAAATGCAACAATCATAATTTCCGGAAACAAAAACATTACCGTACAGATTTATTTTTCATTTTTAAAAACACCCCTGAACCTGACGGACGGGAAAGTGCAGTATAATCTCAATGGACTTGAAAGAGGACATTATTCATTCAAATATTATTATACTGGAAATGATCAATATAAAGACGGTGTAGGGACAATGGAATTTGTAATTCCTTCAATAATTACTCAACTTACATTCGAAAACGACAACATTGAAATGTATTATAAGGATGGAACCTCCCTGAAAGCATTTTTAAAAGATCAAAACGGCAAATCATTGAAAAACAAAAGTATCTGCTTTGAGATTAATGGTGTTAGTTATTTAAGAAACACTGATGAAA
>CACXWH010000114.1 GCA_902771225.1 uncultured Methanobrevibacter sp.
TGCACATTCATCACAGTAATTCTTATCAGAGTCAATACGTTTTCCACATTCATTGCAAACAGTAATTTCACCAGTTCCATTACAGTAGGAACAGTCTTCCAAAACATCTACCATTCCCTTTCCATCACATACTTCACATGGAACATCCTGATCTGCATCTAAATCAAACTTAGCTCTAGCATTACTGTTTACACCTTTAAAGTGGTTTTTCATTTCAAATGTATCTACATAACCGGTTCCATCACAATTTTCACATATTTTTGTATCTACAGCTATGGAACCAGTCCCATTACATTTTGGGCATGCTTTTTTCATTTTTCCCCCTCATAGATCTTTCTAATAAATTGAATAATTCAAATAAAAATATAAATTATTATGTTGAATAATCCCTATTTTAGATTATTAGATTATTCCTGCTTTTTTGAAAATTTCTGAGTTTTCTTCTACTAATTGATTTCTTTCACCTTGAAGTATCACTGCTTTTTTCATTAGATTATTAGCTGATTGAGCATATGAATTTCCTGAATATGCATCATTATTTGCATAATATTGAATAGCTAAATAAAGCTCATCACTTGCCTGTTTCTTTAATGACACTTCTTCTTTAATCAAATCAATGTACTCTTTATATACACTTTCATTTAAGTCATCTTGATAGTCTTCAATTTCTGAAAGTTTTGTTTCTGCATCATTGAATTTTTCCTTTGCAATTTGAATGTTATTGTTTCCACTTGCATAATCACGGCTATTTATGGAGCTGATTGCAGCATTATAATCGTTATCGCCTTCAGTAATATCAGTGTTCAAATCTTTCATTCTATTGTTTATATTATCAATAGGACTGTTAATGCAACCGCTTATACTAACAACTGCTATCAATACTAAAACAATTAATATAATATCTTTTCTCATGCTATCAAAATTTAATTTTTTTATTTAAAAATTACAGTTAATTATTTTTAGTTTTTATTATAATTTTATTATAGTTAATAATTTTATAAATTTTACTTATATAATATTAATATTATGAATTTCATATTTTATAAAATTTAGTAATTTGATGAAAAATAAGATTATTTTAAGATTATTAAAATTAGGAAAAATAGAGAAATAATTTAAAAAAATGTTTTAAAAAAAATAAAAAATAGAAAAGTATTATTTAAAATAAATAATACTTAGGAATGCCATAAACCGTGGATGTTACAATATTCAATAGCTTTTACATCTTCATGCTTTTGGTTCATCGCCAGGTTTAAGGTTTGCACGGTAAACTTGATCGCCTACAATTAATTCGACAAAATTAATGTAATGTTCTTCTAACATTGGGTGAGCTTCTTGTCCCATGGTTACAACAATTTTGCCATCTTCTTTAGTAATTACAGGGATGTGTTTTACTCCACCTTCTGGTAATTGTCTAGGTTCTAAAAGTTCCATTGCTTCTCCACAGCAAACTAATTCTCCAGCACCTTCTGCAATAGCTTCAACTATGTTTCCACAATGATTGCATCTGTAAATTTCATTAATTTTAGCCATATCATTTCCTCCAAATAATAATTAATTCTAGTATGTTCCTTTCAATATATAAAGTTTTATATAATTAAAACATTTAAGATTTTTTGGCTCAAATTTTAGATATTTTATATTTTTTTAGCTTAAATAAGTTTAAATTTTGAAATATTTTATAAAAACTTTTTATATTTGTAAAAATATAAATATAAAGTAAGATATTAAATTTCAAAAAAGTTTTCCATGAAAGGTTATTTAATCCTTTATTTTAATGTTTTTTATAAGTTTTTAAAGGCTTTTTTGAGATTTGAAATTTTTAATAAATTAAAGAAATTTAAAATTTAAATTTAGTAGGCATAAATTGAAATTAATATAGATAGTTAAGTTAAAATTTAAATATGCCTGATGTTTAAGCGATGTGAGAGTATGAGTTTAATTATTGCTTATGTTGGAAAGAAAGGATGTGTAATGGCAGGAGATAAGAGAAGAATTGCCTATTTCGGTTCTAAAGAAGAACGTGAACTTTTAGAACAGGAAATTTACACTGGTGAAATCACTAGTGATGAAGAATTATATGCAAGAGCTGAAGAGCTTGAAATAAGTTTGAAAATTACTGATGATGCAACTAAAGTAAAAAGTCTAGAAAATGTTGCAGTAGGTGAAGTCAGTTCAAGAGGAACTATGGAAACCAAAAGAAAAAGAATTTATGGTACAACAAATGGTTTCCAAATCATTGAACTCACAGGTTCTGAAATTGTAAATAGAAAAAGAGGGGAATCTTCCATAATTGTATTCGGAAATAAGATTACAAAATCCTTAGCTAATGAAATGCTTAAGAAAAGATGGAAACCAAGTTTCAGCTTAAAGTATATGGGAGACATATTCGGACAAATCCTAGATGATATTTCTAAAAAGACACCTTCTGTAGGTACTAAATATGATGTAGTCATCCAACAGAACGATTTATACAAAGATAAAGTTCAGCCTTATTTGGATGAAGTTATTGAAATGGATATAAATCTTTTAGCTAAGTTTAGAGCAAAACTTAGAGACGACTTATTGCAACAAAATGAAACAATTAAGTTAGCTTCCACTATTATTGATGAAGGTCCTGTAGGAATCGTTGATTCAATTGATGAAAAGATGATTCAAGTAAAATTAAATCCTGATGTAAGGGCGTTTGACATCAATTGGAAACTTCTTGCAAAACCTGGTGAAAATGTTATCATGTTTGTTGAAGGAGACGATGATGCATTATTAAAAGACCAAGTCGTTATTGAAAATGAAGTTTTATGCATTAAACGTAATAAGGCTAATTTAAAATGTGATATCATTTTATGTCATCTTGAATAAATAGTGTTTATTATCGATTGAAGTATTTAGATTGATTGCATAGATTTATTTTATATTTTTTATAAAAGGTGACAATAATGAAAATTACATTTTTAGGCTCTGGAGGTGGTAGATTTGCCACCATTAGTCAGAAGAGAATGACTGGGGGCTTTAGAATTGATGATTTCGGAGGAAAGAACTATCAAGTCGACCCAGGTCCTGGAGCATTGGTCAGATCTTATCAGTTTGGTGTAAATCCCACTAAAATTGATGGGGTCTATATTTCTCATTCCCATACAGACCATTATAACGATGCTGAAATATTCATTGAAGCAATGACAAGAGGAATGACAAAGAATAATGGTATCATTATGGGAAGCCAATCTGTTTTTGAAAAATTCCAACGTTGGGGGCCTGCTATTTCAAGTTATCATAAGAGCAATTCTAAAAATCTTATCTTGACTCCTAATAAAATAGCCCGTTTTCCTGCATTTACCATTAAAGGTACCGAAACAAGACATGGAGACCCTACCGGTGTAGGTTTCCAAATAGAGAATAATGGCTTTAAGATCTCTTATACCTCTGATACTGAATATTTTGATGAATTGCCAAAATATCATAAAAATGCAGACATTTTAATTGGTAGTGTCTTAAGGCCTGGAGCAAGGTCTATTAGAGGTCATATGTGTACAGATAATTTCATTGACATTGTGGAGCAGGTCAAGCCAAGCTTAGCGATTATGACCCACTTTGGTTTCAAGATGATTGCTGCAAATCCAGTCGAAGAGGCAATAAGAGTCTCTAAAAAGACAGGAGTTAGAACTTTAGCTGCTTTTGATGGTATGAAAGT
>CACXWH010000115.1 GCA_902771225.1 uncultured Methanobrevibacter sp.
CAATCGTGTGAGAATGGTTTTGGAGATAATTAAATTGATTAAAAAAACAACAGGATTGCATGTTCACTGTAAGGTTAATTTGTATCAGGATGAAGAGGATTCTCTGGAAATTTGCAAAATTCTTGCTGAAAACGGTGCAGATAGCTTACAGATTACTAAATTCTTATCTCCACAATACTTTAGAAAAGGTCAATCAAATCAAGACATGTTAGTGAGCTTTGCGGATAAAGTTGCAAAGAATGTTTCCATCCCCGTTGTTTTAGGTGGGGGAAGGTCAGATATGGATAAAATCATCGAATTGTTAAATAATACTGATATTGACTTTATTTCAATGCAAAGACCCTTTGTAAAAGATCCTACTTTTTTAACTCAATGGAAAATTGATGGATATGGCAAATCTGAATGTAAAACTTGTAACAACTGCTATTGGAAAAAACAGAGTGTTTGTTTGATAGAATATAGTGATTAATCATCATTTTTTTTTTAAAGATATCTGCAATTAAAATAGTTTCATGAAATTTGGTCTAATGAGAGTATTATCGCATCTAAAAATTATTATGTTGCAAAATGAGAGTGTCGAAACTTTTTTATAAGTTTCATACGATTGTTCGTAGTTTTTTCAAAATAATTTGTCTAATTAATTAAATTTTGTTGGTAATGTACAGTGTATGCTATGTTTCCAATTATAATTGATTTATGGATTACTTTTGTTTTATTAATCTTTTATAATTTCGTTTCCTTTTTTTTTAGTAATGATTATATGTGCTGAAATAAATATATTTTATCGAAATTCAATTAATAAATGTGATGTGCTTGCTTGAAGAATTAATTAAAAATATTAGTAAGGATTGGTCTACTTTAGATAAAAATGAATTGAAATCTTATATGATTTCATGATTTATTTTTTTAGAACTAATTGGACTTGTTATATCCTTAGTGTTATTCTTAATCGTAGATTTACCCACCTCATTTGTAATTAATATTATCATCGGTTTTACAATACTTACATTATTATCAGCAATTATCGTTTATAATCGTGATTATCTTGATGGAAAATATGGATTATTTTATGAAGAATATAAAGGCCTATCTTATCAGGGAGTAGTTTTATTTTTCATTCCTGCAAGTATTGCATTTGCTTTTATTATTTATCCAATTGCTTCACATCAAGGAGGAATCTATTCTGCCATTGGATTTTGTTTAGCAGCATTATACCCTGCATTTTTCATGTTTTTAAGAATTAACGTTTATAAAAATGAGAACAGTCGCAAATTAGTAACTGAAGATAAAAATGGAAATATAATCATAGAATATGTTATCGGATATCATCCTGCTATTTATTATATTTTTGGAAGTCTTATAAGTTGCCATCTCATTGGATTTTCATTAATGAAAGTTATATCAGGTATTGCAGAAAGTAACTTAGACATATGTTACTTAATCTACTTTATTTCCTCATTACTAATTGTTTCATTTATATTATCTCCAGACATAGCAAATAAAATTCTACCATTCGAATTAAAAGAAAAGAATGGTTTAACAAAATTTTTAATAATTGGAATAATACTTATGGCAATAATGGGTTCATTATTTGTAAATTGGTAAACTAAAATTTCAGATTAATTATTGATTGGGTATATGATATTCCCATAATATTGTTTCCAATAGTATTCTCTTATTTTTAAAAATTTCTTTTATCAATTGCTCTACTTTTGTAAAATTGCTTTAACTTTATAATTTTGTATTTATTTAAAACAAAAAGCTTATAAAATTTGTAATTAAATATAATATTGAATTATATTTTTTAAAATAAAAAAATAAATGTTTTAAAATGATTGATTATTCAATTGAAATAATTAATTCCTGTGGTGAATTCTTTGTGCCTGATACTAAACATTTTGGTGTTAAGAATATTCAAAGAATTGGAGATTTTGACTTAATCTTTGAAACATTCTTACACAATCCACAATGAGTATTATCAAACAAGATTTCAATAACATAAAGATTAAATGTAATGAAAAATACATTATATTACAATATATAATGAAAAATTAATTATATAATTAAAACTACATTATGTTACAATACATAATGCAAATTACATTACATGAGGGTTAAACATGGATGAAATTGCAAGCATTACAGATACAAATTTAACTGAAACACAATTCTACAACAGGGCAGATGAAATTAATATGCTGTCAAGTCTATTAGGAACCACGGAATTCAATTCATCCCCCACTATACTATTGACTGGAATTAGGGGAGTAGGAAAGACAGCACTCATCAAAAAAATTAAACATAAATTTGATAAGGAATATCTGGTAGTAGATATTGATTTGTCAAGAAGTAATGTATACCAACAAAAAAAGCTAAGTCGAGGCAGCATAATCAAAATAATCTATGATGCAATAATAAAAGTATCTTATGAACACATTCCAGTACCAATATTTGAAAGTGAGGAGAATTATGCAAGATTAGCTGATTTTGTAATGGAATTGCCCCAAAAAATTTACGAAGACAATAGTGACAAATTAAAAGGAGTATTCATTTTCATTGATGAAATCCAATTGATTAAAGATTTAGACAATGTGGACAAATTTTTATGGTATATGCGCAGTTTCATTCAAAACCAAAAAAATGTGGCATACTTATTTTGTGGAAGTATGAGTTTGAAAGACAGTTTAATCAATGATTTAAATGGAAAGGAAGGTGCATTTGGAGGAAGAATGCTAACAATTGAAATCCATCCGTTTTCAAAACAAACAACAAGGGAATACATCGAATCAATTCCAAGAAACATATTGCTGGATGATGGGGGATTTGAAAGATTTTACAAATGCACTCGAGGAATACCTTATTACATCAACATATTTGCAAAAATTCTTCCAGAAAACATAACCTTAACAGAAAATAACATTATTGAGTTATTTAAGGATTCGATTGATTATCTTGCAGTACATTTTATATTCATGTGGTCTAAATTAACATTTCAAGAACAAAAAATAATCATTTCTTTACTTGGAAAACCTAAAAGGAGAATTGAAATAGCAAACACTTTAGAGGTTACTAGCGGATCACTTAATAGGCCATTGAATCGCCTGCTTGATTTTGACTTAATTGAATATGTAAATGACAAATACCAAATTACTGACCCAATACTCACCTACTGGCTTCAAAATAGTCATGAAAAGAATGGAATATATCCATTTAGAAGTATTTAATTAGCATTAGTTTTGGATTTGCTTTCAAAAGTTTTTTAATTATTACAAAATAAAGTATCCTAGAGTTCAGAGGTGTTAAAAGATAAGCATGCGAACTATATCATA
>CACXWH010000116.1 GCA_902771225.1 uncultured Methanobrevibacter sp.
GGTAGCAAGTAAAATCAAACCTACTTCGACTATAAGTTGAAAATGATTTTGAGCTATCAATAACATGAAATCACACAATAAATAATTTTAATTTTTTAAAGTTTTTAATTTATAAATTGAATAATAAATAATCTTTAAAAAGTCTAAAATAACTTTTAAGATTAATATACATCATTATTTTTATTTAATTAAGTATTTAAATATTAGTAAAATTAGAAAAAATTATTAAAATTTATTTAAAATTAGAAAAAATAGTGGAAAAAGAATAATAAAAAAATAATAAAAAAGAAAGAGAAAAGTTAGTTTTGAAAAATATTCAAAACCAATTAATCAAAACAAATTAAATTATCATGATTTTAATGTTACCTAACAAGATATCTGGAATGATAGGCAATGGATTTACATGTGTAATACTCATAGCCACAGCATCTCCACGAGAGTTTCCTTCACCCCAGTCATGTTGACGGATAGTGTCTAAGATATTGTCTCCAAAAATGTGTGCAGCTGCCTGATCGTTAATGATCACTAAAAGATGAGGGCTTACACCATAAGTGTATTCCATGATTTCCTTAGCATCTTGATAAGGATTATTAGTCATATAAATGTTATGAAGGGTATGGCCATTTGCATTATGTGAACTTCCTGGATAAATCCAATTAAATCCGCCGTTTATACTCCACAAAGCTGCCATATCTACTCCAGGAATTCCTCCTTCAGTATCATCTTGAGCTAAAATCAATACACCGGAAAATGCAGTTATTGCTAAAAACAAAACAACAATAACAGCTACGATACCAATAGCTCTTTTTAAAGTAGTTGCCATTTTATCACCACCATAATTTATCAAATTGTTAAAATATCAAATCGATAAAAATGAATATTTAATATAAATTTACTATTAAGATGTTTTTACATCTAATTATTATTATAACACATTTTTAATATATAAACTTTTTGCATATACAACAATAAAAATAAGCTAAAATAGCAATTATAATAAGAAAATAATTAAAATAAAGAAAATTAGAAAGTTAAAAAATAATTATAAAAAATAAAAAAATAAGAAAAATTTAGAGATTAGTTATGGCTTGGATTAGATAAAGCCATAGAGTCAGTAGATACCTTACTGGTTACAGCACCACTGATTTCTCTCATTTTCTTAATTAATCTTTCCTTTTTGCTACCATTGATTAAGATATTCTCTAAAACATCTTCAATAGTTTCAATAGGAATGATTTCAATCATGTCTTCATACTTTTTCTCAAGCATTACATCATCCATATTGGATTTAGGAAGTAAAACTTTCTTAATTCCTGCTTCTGCTGCAGCTTCAATCTTAGCAGTTGCTCCACCAATAGGCATTACATCTCCACGAACGCTTAAGGAACCGGTTAATGCAACAGATTGATCAATAGGAATTCCTTCGACAGCAGAAATTACAGCTGCAGTGATTGAAACACTTGCACTGTCCCCCTCTACTCCATCATAACTTTGGAGGAACTGAACGTGAATATCATGATTGGAAATGTCAACTTGAGTGTATTTCTTAATGATAGCACTTACATTCTGTACAGAATCCAATGCAATTTCTCCAAGTTTACCAGTTACAATTATTTTACCTTCATTCTTACTGTTTGCAGGAGCCATTTCAGCAGCAATTGGCATAACGATACCGCTTCTATCACCCATAACTGCTAAACCATTGACCATACCAATTTTTCCACCAGATGAATGGAATACACTGTATTCTTTTCTTTGGATAATGGATCTGTCAACAATTTGCTGTTCTAAGGTTCTTGCAAATCTTTTAGCGGTTACAACATGTTCAGCAGTTACTAAATCTGCACCTTCCTCAATAGCTACATCACCAGAGGAACGTACTAAACCACCTAACTCTCTTAATCTAAGAGTCAATGCATTTTTTCTGCCTGCTCTACGTTTAGCTTCCAAAATGATTTCATCAAGCGCATCAGTTGCAAAGTGTGGAATTCTTCCATCATTCTTAACTTCCTGAGCAACAAACTGGACAAGTTTTTTCCTGTTTTCTTCAGTATCTTCCATATAATCTTTCATGAATACTTCATAACCGTATCCTCTAATTCTTGAACGCATAGCAATATGCATACCTTCGAGAACTTGAATGTTACCAGAAGCTACAAGAACAAAATCACAAGGAACTGCTTGAGAACGAACCATTGCACCACTGCTGTTTTCACTTTGACCAGTAATTGCATATTTCTTCTCTTGCATTGCAGATAAAAGCTCTTGTTGGGTTTTCATGCTCATTGTACCGATTTCGTCAATGTATAAAACCCCTTTATGTGCCTTATGGATCATACCACTTTCAACACGTTCATGTGCAGGAGTTCCAAGACCACCAGATTGGTAAGGGTCGTGT
>CACXWH010000117.1 GCA_902771225.1 uncultured Methanobrevibacter sp.
TGTATTGTTGGCCATTAACTTGTTAATGTAAAACAATCTATGATGTCGAATTGGAAGCCTAGTTGGATTTCATCCGAAATTTTCTAATTTGATAAACTGACAATTTAGATGATAATTAGCTTTAATATGTGTTTTATAGCTTCCTTTTCTACACATAGTTCAAAAAAGCATTATTATTTCCACTTTAAAGACACCAAAATATTATTGATAAGATTTATATTGGTCGATATTAAATATTATAATGTAAGAGCTAAAAGTACATTATATTTTGTATAGTATACGGGCAAAATCCCTTTTAAATGATTTTTAGACTTTATATTCTTTGTTAAATTTTAATAATTGTTTTTTCTTATTTTAAATTATGTTGAGTATAGAATACATTAATTATTCATTATTTATTCTTATTTTTATAAAAATATTTCTTAAGTATTAGATTTGAATATTTCATTAGAAAAGTTTCATTTCAAACAAAAAACATTTAACAGTTCGATATTTCCGAACAGTTCAATAAAACCTTATAATATTGCATATAATTTAAAATTATTATTGGCTAGTTGATGATTAACATCTTTTTTGGTTGATGATTAATTTTTTAAAACTCTTTTAATTACTTATTTTTTGATTTAGGCTATTTTTATTAAAAATAAAAAAAGTAAGTTGGTTGATGATTAAGGTTGATGATTAATGTTTTGTAAAAAAATTTGTTGTTATTTGTTAAGAATGTGGTAAGTATACAATTATTCTTGTAATTACTTTTGAAAAGTAGTTGATGTATATGCATAGTTGAAATAGATTTTGATTTTTAATACCCTTGCCGTTAATGTGATGGTGGGTTCATTATCTGCGAGAACAATATTCAGTCTTGTTTTTCCAATAAGTCATATACGTTTAACGCAATAAGTCTTTTTGAGGAAATATATAAAAATGGTGCTAAAAAGAATGTTGCAATTGAATAGATAATATCAAGTAGAGTAAGGCCTTTACTAAATGGAATAACAACTGAAGCTGCAAATGCCTGTGAGATTATAACAGCAATAATAACTTTTATGAAATAACGGGTGTCAAATATTTTTATTAAATTTATGATTTCACGAAGATGGAAAGCCTCTATAAACTTTCCATTATGCAAATATCTGTTTAACAATCCTGCAATTAAACATAAATATAGTAATATAAACAAAATAACAAAACATACCGTAAATATCAGGTTTCCATCAGCATAACTCAGTTTTGCTAAACGAATCAACGCATATAAGAATCCTGAATAGATGAATACAATGACTGATTTCTTAAAGCCCTCCCAAACAAGCCTTTTCATATTATTCTTAAAGCGAGGATGTTCATCCCTACCCTTAAGGGCATACCATGATACATATGACCCATATCCTACAACAATAAGTAGAAATACATTTATTACCTTTAAAATCGGGTCAGATAAACTATTTTTGTTAATAAAACAGGCAATACTTACTAAACTACTGACTATTATGATTCCTGTCTTATCGCTTAATGTATAATCTATCGATTCTTTTATATGGTCAATGAATAATCTCATGTTAATTCTCTAACAACACTTTTCTAGTATATAATATGTTGCACATCGAATAAAAGATTATTGTTCCCAATGATAAAATTCAAACCTTAAAGCAAGTGAGCTATCGGATATTGATGGGCGCATATTTCATCAACCGGATATATCCACTGATTTTTTGTAAATCCTGATATGAGGTATCTTACATTATTTGACATTATTCTTCCACTATACATTGCCTTGAACTAATCCATATATTCCATTCTCTCCATTTTCAAAGCAGGCCAAAATGATACTGGCTAGAGAAAAGGAAGTCATTATAGGTGGTGCCAGGCGGTTCCAAATCAAGAAGTTTATTGATGAGGGGCATTGTTTTATGTTCAGGATGATGATAATGAATATCATGCCCTCATCCTGAGATGTACTTTATCTGACTTGAAGCGTAAAGGAGCTTTAATTCATAAAGCAAGTCAGTGGTTAAATCGAAAGGAAGTTCAAAATAATGCAAGCATCAAACAAAGTGGGATGAAACAGAACATTCATGGACATTTCCCAATGGAAATTCACTAACCTTCGGATATTTGAGTAACATCAATGACCTCGATACATATCAGGGTTCTGAATATCAATTCATTGGTATTGATGAGCTGACACAGCTTGAAAGATTCAAATACATTTACATGAGGTCTAGAGT
>CACXWH010000118.1 GCA_902771225.1 uncultured Methanobrevibacter sp.
TTGATAAATATTAGTATAGGTTAGTTTGGAATCCTAAATGGATTGTTTGAAAAACCGCTGTCTGTGAAGATGGTGGTTTTTCGTTTTTACGTATGTATTTCATTTTTTGTATGTATCCATCAAAAAAGACGAACACCCTCAGCAGGATGCTCGTCTTTATATATATAAGGTGTAAACCTTAATTGCTTGATTAATTACCGAATGTGATTACCAGAGACCATTTTCACTCCACTCATCTCTGAGCTTTGCGTCACCACCTTCTGGAACATCGCCTGTTCCCATTTCAATTTTTTCTCCATCAGCGTTTGCACTTAAAATATCCATATATGCATCAAGCTGAGTGATTACTTCTCTAAATGAAGGCTGTATATATAATTTCTTATTCATGATTACTAATTTTTAAAAGTTAAACTTGATAAATCTTTGTTTAGTTAAAATCTTACTTGCGAACAACAACCTTGTTGCCGTTAATCATATAAATGCCTTCAGGAAGACCTTTAACTGTAGAGTTTCTGCGAACAAGCTGACCACCAACTGTATAGATGTCACCAACTGTTTCAACTTCTCCGTTAACGAGCTCAATGCCTGTTGGAACATCATCAATTTCGATAGACAAGCCCTTTACACTAGCTCCGTTAGCTGCAAGGTATGCGCGATAACTTTTAAGTGTAGAACCACTAGTTAATTTCACAAGTTTTCCATTACTGAAAAGATAATTGCCTGCTTCAATATCAATTGTACCTGCATAGTTTCCTGTGAAATCATAGCTTGCACCTGTAACCTTACCTGCCTCCGAAGAAGTAATGGCTTTATCTGTGAAATATAAATCTTCTTCAGCACTAATTGCCTTTGTAGCCTTTACTAATACAGGAACATTTGCTGCGATACCGTCAGTAGTTGAATTGAATTTAACAGACCCTGCAGTTGTTTCTGTATAATTATAGACCTTTGTGCCTTCTCCAAAGGCAGCTTCTACTTCGTCATTTGTCAATGCAAAAGGATAAACTACGGTATTCCAACCTTCCTTTATCGTGCGATTAACCTTAGCATCAACTTTTTCAAATGCTTCTGTGTATGGATAAGCTACTGTTTCGTCGAGATTTGCTGGAATACTTGCTTTAACGTTAACATCTTCTGGACTAACGCTACCTACTTCTGAAACTCCAGATGCATTACCAGTTTTTGCAAAAATAGTTTCTGCAATATCAAACGAATAAATACCAGGAGTTGCATCTGAAGATGCAACAACTTTTAATTTGAAAAAATAATTATCTGTTGTGGCATCATCATTTCCAATAGGAAAAATAAACGAATTTTGTGTAGAATATACAACACATTTAAGTGATTGACCATCATCTGATAGTTTCGTTGCTACGGTATGACTACTTTCAGAATTGTTTTTTCCTAAAGAAGTGTAATATGTACCTGTTCTATCTTTAAGATAATAGGCAAAAGATAAATTCTCATTAGAAAGTTTGAATACTGTCTGAAAAGCACAATATACACTATAAGCTCCATATTCATCAGTTCCGAGATCTTCACCCTCACTGTAAATGTAAATTGGTACTTCTACTTCTTGACCTGGTTCGATATAAAAAGGATCAGCCTTGAAATAAACATCTGCCCATGCAGCTGTGGAGCCCACAAGCATCATTGCTAAAGTAAAAAATAATTTTTTCATAATCGTTTATTTTTTAGTTGTTTATAATATTTCTTTATGTGTATTATCGTTTTTTAGCGTGCGCTTCGGCTGCATTGCCGCCGCTGACGCGGATTTTCTTTTCTCCATTCAGAACGTAGTTGACAATTGCTACCACGTCTGAAATACTCACAA
The DNA here is from genome assembly GCA_902771225.1 of uncultured Methanobrevibacter sp. Classification (GTDB taxonomy): domain Archaea; phylum Methanobacteriota; class Methanobacteria; order Methanobacteriales; family Methanobacteriaceae; genus Methanocatella. The sequence continues at coordinate 1,835 of CACXWH010000118.1, forward strand.
CACCATCTTTGTCAGTATCTGCATTCAATATTTCGAATATCCCTGTGGCTGTGCTATTATTTAGGATAAAATTAACTGTCGCCACAATGTCGTTTATATTGACAATCTTGTCCTCATTCACGTCTCCGTAGTATTCGGTGCCAATAGGAATAATCACTGTGTCATCGTCTTCACTGTCTGTAGCTGAAACCGAAACCTGGGATGATGTTGATGTAATAATCTTCTCCTCTTCAATTTCTTTTACAAATGGATTGCCCACTGTCTGAGCACTTGTTGTGCTTAGTTTAAAATTTATAATGGTATTATCCCTATGCTGACTTGCTATTGATGGAGTCTTATTTCCTGTCATAAAAGTTGTCAGTTGGTCCTAGTACACATTTTATGGTGCAAATTTAATAAAAACAATCGATTAACAACAAAAAACTTTATTGTTTTTTTGTGCTCAAACATGGTTTTTTATGAAATTCTTCTGATTTAGTGCTTTTTGATGCCATTTTTCATATAGAAGATAGGGGTATAGCAAAACAGAAAGCCTCGCATCTCTCGATGTGAAGCTTCCTTTTTTGTCGTGTTTTGTGTGTACTGTCAGAATGAGTTTACAATACTTTTAAATTAATTACTGCTTAATTATAATGATTAATTTGGGAGATAATACTCGT
>CACXWH010000119.1 GCA_902771225.1 uncultured Methanobrevibacter sp.
GACTCTTTCAAAAACTTTGTTGATTTAAAATTTTTTGATTAAAGTTAGTTATGAACTTTTAATCCTGTTTAAAAACAGTTAAATTTAATAAGAAATTGGAGTAAAAGTTTTCATTATTACAAATAAAAAAATTTACTCTAAGTTGTATTTTAGAATCCAATGCTTGTATTTGGTTAAATTAATTAGCATGCTTAAAAAAGTGGGAAATTAAATATCCCATTTTTATAAAATATTTTTAATGAAATATTCATGTATTAAAGTATTCTCTGTTAATTCAGGGTGAAATGAAATTGCAATATTCTTTTCCTGTTGAATTGCTATTATTTTACCATTGAATGTGGATAAAACTTTAATATTTTCTTTTGATTTATCATATGATTCAAGAGAAGGAGCTCTTATAAAAACTCCTGGAAATTTCTCATTAAATATATCAATTTCAGCTTCAAATGAATCTTTTTGTCTTCCATAATTATTTCTTTTAACATTAATATCCATTAATCCAAGTAAAGGTTGGTTGAAATCAGTTTTTTTACCTAACAGTATCATGCCAGCACATGTTCCAAAAACCGGAATGTCATTGTCCTTAATTGCTTTGTCAATACCTCTTTCATTGATTAGTTTGCCAATGACTGTACTTTCACCTCCCGAAATTATTATTCCATCACATGTTTTAACATCACCACTGTATCTTACTGTTTCAACATCAATATCCAATCCTAATTTTTCAATAGCTTTTTTGGTTAGGTCATAGTGCTCCGATACTGCACCCTGTAAATTTAAAATTCCTATTTTAACCATTTTCAGATTCCTCTATCCTGCATCCTATCGGATTTGTTTAATGTTGACATTTCTAGTCCTTTCATGGCTTCACCTAAACCTTTTGATACATCAGCCAATACCTCAGGTTTATCATAATTTGCGGTTGCTTCAACAATAGCTTTTGCAAATGCTTCTGGATTTTTAGACTTGAATATTCCTGATCCTACAAAAATTCCATCAGAACCTAATTGCATCATCAATGATGCATCAGCGGGGGTGGCAATTCCTCCTGCAGCAAAGTTTACAACAGGTAATTTTCCAAGTTCTGCAGTTTCTTTTACAAGTTCTATTGGTGCTTCAATATTTCTTGCATATTTCCAAAGCTCTTCTTCCTCCATTCCCTGAATTGTTCTGATTTCACCCATCACCATTCTCATGTGTCTGACTGCTTCAACTATGTTTCCGGTTCCAGGTTCTCCTTTGGTACGTATCATTGATGCTCCTTCATCTATTCTTCTTAATGCTTCACCAAGATTACGTGCTCCGCATACAAATGGTATTGTGAATTCTTTTTTGTTAATGTGATATTCTTCATCAGCAGGTGTTAATACTTCACTTTCATCAATCATGTCAACACCCAATGTTTCAAGGATTTGTGCTTCTGCAATATGCCCTATTCTAGCTTTTGCCATTACCGGAATTGAAACTGCTTCAACTACTTCCTCAACTATTGTAGGATCTGCCATTCTTGCAACTCCTCCTGCTGCACGAATGTCTGCAGGCACTTTTTCAAGCGCCATTACTGCTACTGCACCAGCATCTTCTGCAATTATTGCCTGTTCAGCATTCACCACATCCATAATAACACCACCTTTTGTCATTTTTGCAAAACCTTCTTTTAACACTTCTGTTCCTTTTTCTACCATATTTTTGTTCTCCTATAAAAATATTATAACAAATGTTATTATATGTTTTAAGTAATATATAAAATTTACAGTTTCCAAAAAATCAACAATATAATTATAAATAATTAAAAGTATTAAATTAAAATTTAATACACACCCATAAATATGATTTAAATTAAACATGAAACTTTTAAAATATGATTTTTAAAACACATTTCATTTTTGTGTTTTCTAGTAATTTAAAAGATATCCTGTCAACTACATTGAATTTTTAAAATCAACAAAGTTTTTGAAAGAGTCATTACTATTTTTATTATCTATAATATATAAAAAATATAATAAATAGGATAATACAAATTATAATATATGACAGAAGATAATATTAGCTGGACAAGTTTTTGTCAGGCAATGAACTCAATAGCATTCTGGTTAATCCAGAACAAAAAGAAGTATAAGAAACGTGACTATTACCAGATATTGACATTGAAAGGCAGATGCAGTGACATTGAAAAGAAAGCTAAGAAATTAGGTTCAGACAAGTTGGTGGCAATGTATACAATGGCCGTGATAAAGGATAACAGTTCTTTGGATTTCCTTCCAAACTATGTAATGTTAAAAAACGGAACCAAAATCGACAAGGCCGAATATGTGGACATGGCCATAAGAACTGAGGCATTCATCAGGGCAAACGGAAGGCTTCCTGCAATCGTTTACAGAATGTCAAAGCTTCCTGATTATAATGATTCAACAATGAAGCTGTTTATCAAGACATTCAACTACAAAGGAAACACTATTGATGAAGCTTTAGCTATTATAGCAAAGAAGAAATTGTACAGCAAATACTTTGATTCTCAAAAAACAGACAAGAAAACAATTAATGATGCCAGTCAGGGCAAGGGTTCTAATTGTGTGGACTGGGGACAAGTATATTATAGAATAGCTAAAAGCTTAGGCTATGATGTGCAGTTTGTTCATGTTAAATGTCGTGTAAGTGGTACTGGCCATATAAGGTTAAGACTGAGACATAAAAAACATACTGGAGGAAATTGGATTAACAGAGATCCTGCTGCAGTTGCAGATACAACTTCAGGTAATGTCAGAGCAATCTGGTGTGAAGATGGTTATTTAATAGCTTATGACCCAAGTTGGATATTTACAGATTTATATTCTAGTTAGGTGATAACATGAACTGTGGCGAAGCAATTGAAGTTTTAAAGAAATTTCCAAAAGATAAACAATTAATGATAATGGGATGGTACAGCATTGTTGAAACAGATATACCTGAAGAGATTAACGAAATAGATTATCTTAAAGAAGTGGACTATAACACATTAGAAGTTAAAGGCGAGATAAAATACTTTGTAGCTATTGTTAGTGATAAATATCATGAGATAGCTAGTGAATTTCCATAAAACATTAACACCCGCCATCACCAATTCAAAACTTATTTTTCGAACCCATTTCATATAGAATAAATTGCTTTGGGTAAACAATATGCTTGAGTAGTTTTTTTTGGAAACTGACACCAGCCGTTGTGAGAAGAAAGGAGTGAGCAATCACTCCGACTTATCAGACAACTAGTAAAATATCCTTGCGACAATTATATTCAAAGCCATCGATTAAAAGATGGATGATGTATCTCAATTTAAGAATCATCCTCCTGAAGGGTTTCCGGAATCTCGCCAAACCAGTTGCTTCTCTTTCCGATGTAATAAAGTAAGATACCAAAAATTACAGTACTCATGGTTGAAATTATTAAATCAGACATTACTATTGTTGAG
>CACXWH010000120.1 GCA_902771225.1 uncultured Methanobrevibacter sp.
TATTTACTTATGTTATGTATACAAAATAGTTTTTTTTAAAAATATCCAATAGCATGATTTAAATCATATGTAGAAAATTAATGTTATATTTAATATTATTATTCATGCTTCCTGCAGTTTCTGCTAGTGATATTGATGAAACAGTTAATATTGATAATGGCGAAATTCAAGTCCAGGAGTTTTCCCAAAATGAAATCATCGAATTCGTTGAAGTTGAACAAATTGATTTTGAGGAGTTTCGGTTAGATGATATCGTTGTAAAAGATGTTATCGGTGAGGATGAACCTGCTCCAATTAATCATGATCAAACCTATAATGATTCATATATAATTAAAGGTCCTGAAAATTTAAATGAAATTGAAAATCATCAGTATAATAATACTTATATTGAAACTTTGATAAACGAAACTTTAAGCAACGATACAAATTTGGATTTGAATAATTCACTTATTCCTTCATTCAATTATATATTCAATGATTTTAAAGAATATGGAATTTTCATTTATCTGAATTTTGATTTAAGCCATAAAACTATTGGTTTTGCTTCTTATTTATCTCAATTTGACGGTATTGATAAATTTAAAATATTGGCTCATGAAGATTTGATATATCACAATGATTTCTGTAATTTCATTACTCATGACGTTGATCAAAATATTGTCATGTCCAATGATAAACTGCATACCGGATTCGTATTTTCCATAGATAATTCAATTGAGGGCAATGCGGCTAGTTTTATACATGAAATTTTAAATTCTAATTTTTTAAACTTTAAATTATTTTTGTTGCCTTTTTTCAAACATTTTCTGATTTATGCAAGTTTTTATAGATATTAATTATTATGAATTAGTTTTTCCGAGTAAAACAATCGAATGAATAAAAAAATTATCAATTTTACATATCAGGTGATATTTAAGTTAAAAATAATTTCAAATTAGGAATGGTGTAATTATGAACAAAAAAAATATTTATATATTTATTATTTATGCTGGTAATTTTATCCGCCACATTAGGTGCGGTTAGTGCTAGCTCAAATGCAACAACTGAATCTGCACTTTTAAGTGTTGATGAAAGTTATATTGGAGATGATGTAGTTTTAAGCTCATCGAACGAAGAAAGTATTGAAAATGATGATAAAACGTTAGGCTTATCCAATGAAAGAAGTATCGAAGAAAGTAATGGTACTTTAAGCTTATCAAACGAAAAAGACTTCGATAATAACCTTTTAGGATGGGGAGAGAGTGTTAAAACAACAACCAGGGGTTGTGTTTACGTTCAGTTAAGTAATGAATATACAGGTTTTTGTGCTAAAAGGCATTTAACTTTTCCAACAACCGGTACTCAGTATTTAACTGATGGGCAGTATATATTAACACATGATTATACTCATAATCGTATCGATAATAAGTTAAGATTAGCTATTGTCCATTATGCTGATAATCCTCAATTCCATGAAAAAATAACTATCTGGCAATTAGCAGCAGGTTCCTTTTCCCGTACCCAGCAATTAATCTGGTATTTATCTAATTATGATTCATCACAATATTCCTTTGATTATTTGGAAAAAGATCAATTATTGAAAAATGCATATTATGATATTAATATTGCTTAAATTATCATATAACTTGATTTAACAAGAGTATATGATAATTTACTGATTATTATCTTAATAAGCTACTTTTAGGAATGTGTTTTGGTTTAATGTTTACAATGCCGTTTATTTTAATATTTTTTAGATCCAATACATTTAATGACAGAAGCTGTAAAAAAATGATGAAATAGTTTTAGGATATCCTCCAGCTTTATATTTATCTTTTGATACTATATTGGCTTTAATTATATTTTTAATATTTTATCGTCTAGATTTAGATTATTGTACGAAAGTATTATTAGTTTTGATAGGAAAAATTCATATTCGGTGGGTTGAAGGGTGTGGATAAAATGATATCAAGTAAAATATGAAATAAAAATTTCATGGATGAAATAGAAAAGTTATAATATCACCGATTATAACTTTTCATCCAAAATTTCTCTTTTTGAGATAGTTGAAATATTATCAGCAAATTGTGCTATATTGTTTTCTTTAGAATGGTCCGGGGTTGGATTTCCGTTGTCATTAGTGTTATCGGAGTTTAAATAGTTGAATGTGCAGTTTTCTATATTTGAATATGCATAGTTTCCGCTATAAATTAATGAATTTTTGTTTGAAACATTGATGAATGTTGAGTTTATTGCATCTCCTGAATATATTGCGTCTCCGAATTTTGCAGTGTTTCTATCGAATGTTGAATGTATTGCAGTAGATCCGAATATTGCGCCTCCACGGTTTGCATTATTTTCTTTGAAATAGCAGTTGTATGCATCGTTGCAATACATTGCTCCTCCTGTATCTTTTGCTGTGTTTTTCTCAAATGTTGAATTTTGTACTGAGACTTGGTATATTGCACCGCCTCTTTTTGCGCTATTTTCTTTAAAGTAGCAGTTAGTTATATTTACATCATTTTCACCGCTGCCACTGTAAATTGCGCCTCCATGACTAGTTGCTGAGTTTCCAATGAAACTACAATTATCTATATTTGCTTTTGCAGTTTTATATTGTAGGCTTATTGCTCCGCCATTATACTGGGCATTGTTGTTAATTAATGTACAATTTTTTAAATTGAGCAGGGCATTTACTCCTACAACTATTGCTCCACCATTACCCAGCAGATTTCCACCACTACAATCGATATGTCCGTTTTTTAGAACAACATTTTCTAAAGTCACGTTAGTGCCTTTACCAACAAAAAACATGCTTGAAAGTCCTGATGCATCGATGCTATGTCCATTTCCATTTATAGTGGTGTCTTTTTTGATTAAAATACATTTAAAAGGAAAATGACTGATTTCCTTTTTAGTCATGCGGTAATCATTTTCTAATACTATTTTTTTTGAATCTGCATTATTGATCTTTTTTTCTAATGCAGTAAATGTTCCGTCATCTTTTTCTTGAACTATTTGATCTGCGGTGTCAATATGGTCAATATTGCTATTTTGGGATATGTCATTTTGGGATATAACATCTGTTGATGATTAATTGCTGTCTGCCGCTGCAACTGTACCAATCACTACAAAGACAGATAATATCATCAAAAAACTTATTAACATTTTATTTTTCATAATCTTAATAACCTCCGTAAATTCGTATGAATTTTGCTGGTTAATCATTATTAAACTCATTTTATATAAATCATTTCGAATGTAAGTGGTTGCTTACACTTTTTTTTAAATTTCACGCCAATGTATGCACTTGCTTTCAAAAATACTTATATTTTACTTAGAATTGGTAAAGATTGGCCTTTGTCTTATGGGTGATGGTTTAATGAAAAAAGTTTTTTGTGTTCTTTTACTGGCTAAATTGATTTTCTAAACCGGTGTTCATTGCTTTTTCATGTTTGTTTTGGTAGTGTTTGATTATTTTTTGATTTAGATAAACACAACCCCCAGTGTTTAACATATTTCATACAACAAAAAGGATTTATTATAGTCATTGTTTTATATTATTAATACACATATTTTTTCTTTCAATAAAAATCAATGATTATATACTTCCTTTTTAATAGTAAATTGGATTTGATTGTTTTATACTTATTTAAGTGTTTAAAAACCTTTAAAAAATAATAAAAACAATTTTTATCTTTAAGATG
>CACXWH010000121.1 GCA_902771225.1 uncultured Methanobrevibacter sp.
GCAATATTGATGTTGGAAGTCTTTGAAAGAATTTCTGGAGTGTTGTGTAGTGTGGAATCTTTTTTAAGTGTAAATATTTCTGTATGGTATCAGATAACTTCAATAAATCTGTTATTTGTCTGTAGGTGCTTCGAGTATATATTTTCACTGCTAAAGTGTGAATAATGCAGGTTGTGTGAAATCATGCTTTGAAAAATGGCTTGAATACTTATTTAACACGATTTTTGAGTATTTAAACACATATTTAATGAATTTCAACAGTTTATTTGGTTTAATGTCCTTGTTAATTTCCTTGATTTTTTTGAGTGCATGCTTTTCAAAACCAAAATCCGAAAGATTTAATTGCTTTGAAAACAAATAACTAATTGGAGAATAGGTATTTTTGCGTTTCATATTAATATTTATTCTCCATTTTACTATATATAATTATATATTGCTTATTTTTTCTAATCGATGTGAAATTTCAAGTGTAAATCTTAATACATTTGCAAAAATCAAATAGGATTTCTACAAAGCCAATAAAATATATAAATCTTGCATTGTTTAGTGTGAACTAAATAGTATATGCTGATTCTTGCGGGAAAGTAACATTATGTTTCGGCATATAATTTTATCTGTTTTAATATTTTTAAGTAAAATTTCAAAGTATTTATATCAAAATGGCTATATATTATTACATGGATATGAAAATGTAAAGTTTAATTATTCAACTGTTAAATTTCAATACATTTTTGATACATGACATTTGAATTGATTAACATTACTGTTGAATTAATAAATTCATGTTATTTTTTTATCCATAATAATTATTAAATCATGTTTAAACTTTAAATATGATTTTAATCAAATAATATGCTGTTATTTATGGCGCAGGCCATTAATAATAAAAAATCATATGGTCTACTTGGAATCTGGCTATTCAGATTCAGGTTATCATATCGAAAATTTAGTAAATAGAACTAAGATTATTTTAAATATTAAAATAATTTTAAGTGGTTAAAATGAAATTCAAGGAGAATTATTTAGTATTTATCCTATTTGTCTTGTTAATGCTTTCCTTAGGCTCAGTTGCTGCTAGTGAAAATGTTAATTCAGATGAATGAATTATCATTAGAAACTAACGACAATAAAACACATTCTTCAGATGATGTGTTAAAAGTTAGTCATAATTCCCCTTTGGGGGCAGATCCTTCCAACGGTACTTTTGATGATATTCAAAAGGCTATTAATGCTACAGTGGGGGGAACTGTCTTTTTAAACGGAACAAACTATACTGGAAATAAACAGATTACTATCAATAAAGATATAATTATTGATGGTGCAAACTCACAAGGTAATGGTGTATCTATTTTAGATGCTAAAAGCGCATCCAGAATATTTTATAGTTCAGTTAATTATAATATAGTCTTAAAAAACCTTATTTTTGAAAATCCAATTTTAAATACAAATGGTTATTGTGCATATTTTAATGGTGGAAATATAACTATTCAAAATGTAACAATTAGAAATATAAACGGCACAAGCAAACCCATTAGTTCAAAAACAGTATTGGGTGCAATTTACCTAGGTAAGGGTTCAACTTTAAATGCTTCTAATCTGACTTTCAAAAGCAATTCAATTAATTATGAAGATAATTATTATAGGAATCTGTTAGTTAGTGGGCTGTTATTGTGGGTTGGTCAATCATCAAATGTTGAACTAAATAATTTGAACATCTATGATAATAACATATCCTTTTCTTATTCTTATTACAGATATAGTAGAGAAACAATAGGGTTTGTATATGTTGATGGGTTATCCAATGTCAGCATGTCTGATGTTAATTTCAAAAACAATACTATTAAAATTGATACGAATCAAAGTGTTAATGGGATTTTATTGAGGGTTGGTCAATCATCAAATGTTGAACTAAATAATTTGAACATCTTTGATAATAACATATCTGCTCAAATAACTAATTTAAAAAAAAGGTTCTATGGGTTTGTATATGTTGATAGGTTATCCAATGTCAGCATATCTGATGTTAATTATTGCAATAATTATTTGGATGTTAAAGATGCTGATATTGATGGTGGATTTTTTTATGGTTTAAACGGTACTTTTAATCTGTCTAACTTAAATTTTGAAGATAATATTGTATTGAATTATACTAATATGAGATCATTTATTAGAGCGGTAACAAACTCAAATATTGTTTTAACCAATGTGCATTTTTATAGGAATTACGTGAGTGGAGTTAGAAATGTAGGTACTATTTTATCTGTGATAGATTCTCGAGCTCTTGTTAATTATTGTTATATTGAAGATAATTGCGTTAATAATACTCTTACAGAAAATAGTTCGAAAATAAACCAAGCAGGTTTCATTTCAATTCAAGGAGTA
>CACXWH010000122.1 GCA_902771225.1 uncultured Methanobrevibacter sp.
GCAACTATTGTACTTATTTTCCAAGCATTATTACTCGCTCACGGTGGATTAACCACTTTAGGAGCTAACATTTTCTCAATGGGTATCGTAGGACCATTCGTTGCTTGGATTGTATACAAAGGTTTAACTAAAGCTAATATTTCATCAACTATTGCAATCTTCTTTGCAGCATTCTTAGGTGATTTATTAACTTACGTAGCTACTTCATTCCAATTAGCATTCGCATTCCCTGCTCCTAGTTTTGGTGCAGCATTAACTGCTTTCTTAACTATTTTTGCAGTTACTCAAGTGCCATTAGCTATTGGTGAAGGTATCTTAACAGTAATTATCTGGGACAGATTAAAAGCATACAAACCAAAATTATTAGATAAACTCGGTGCATTAGCTCCTAATGAAGCATAAGGTGATTATAATGAAAACATCAACATTAATTATTTTAGCAGTTGTTTGTATAGTGATATTTATCGCACCATTAGTAATGTTCAGCGGTCACGGAGAAGATGACGGATACTTTGGTGGATCAGACGATGCAGCTAGTGAACAAATTGAAGCATCAAATTATGAACCATGGTTTTCATCAATATGGGAACCACCTAGTGGTGAAATAGAAAGTTTATTATTTGCTCTTCAAGCAGCTATAGGAGCAATCATTATTGGTTACTTCTTCGGTTACTGGAGAGGACAAGGTAAAGAAGAATAATTCTTCTTTATCCATTTTTTTCTTTTTTTTAATATTTTTTAAAAAATTTAAAAATTTATATACTTAAACGAATTTTAGTGATTTTATGAAATTTGATATGGATTATATTGCTCACAATAATGAATTAACTGAAACAAACCCTTATTTTAAGTTGTTTTTAACAATAATATTATTGTTAGTTACTTTAGCATTGGATAATCTATATTTTGATGTCTTTATTTTCATATTGGATAATCTATATTTTGATGTCTTTATTTTCATCTTATTCTCAATTATAATATTGGGAGTAGCAAAAATCAGCTTAAGATCTTATTTGAAATTCTTGACAATACCTATGGCATTTCTTGTAATAACATGTCTGTTCTTGATATTCTTCTTTGGAAATGGAGAAGTAATTTACGAAACAGGAATATTCGGCATTGTAGTTACTGATGACTCATGGCATTATGGTCTTTATACATTCTTTAGAGTTTTAGGATGTTTCCCTTTATTAGGTTTTCTTGCATTGACAACACCAATTGCAAAGATCTTCCATTGTTTGGATACCTTGAAAGTTCCTAAGATTCTTACTGAAATAGGATTATTAATGTACAATACAATATTCATATTCCTAAATGAAATCGACACAATGCAGAAAGCACAGAAAACAAGAATGGGATATCATTCATACATGAATTCAATGAGATGCTTAGCAGATCTTATAAGCAATATATTTTTAAGGTCATTAGATAAAAGTGAAACATTACAACATAGTTTAGATTCAAGAGGTTATAACGGAGAATTGCCGGTTTATGTACCGCCAAAGGAGGAATAAAATGTTAGAAGTACAAAATATTAAATATTCTTATAATAAGGATTATCAAGCACTTAAAGGAGTTAGCTTAAAAGTAGAAAAAGGAGAAATGGTTGCTCTTTTAGGTAAAAATGGTGCTGGAAAGTCTACTTTGTTCCTTCATTTGAATGGTATCTATGAACCTGATGAAGGAAAAGTGTTCATCGATGGCGAAGAATTGAAATATGATAAAAAGTCTTTGCTTAAATTTAGACAAAAAGTTGGAATCGTATTCCAGAACCCAGATGATCAAATTTTTGCACCTACTGTAGAGGAAGATGTAGCATTTGGACCTTTAAACTTAAAGTTACCTATGGAAGAGGTTCAAAAAAGGGTCACTGAAAGCTTAGCTCGTGTAGGAATGAGCGGATTCGAGAAAAAGGCACCTCACCATTTAAGTGGAGGTCAAAAGAAAAGAGTTGCTATTGCAGGAATTCTTGCAATGAAACCTGAAATCATGGTTTTAGACGAACCTACTGCAGGATTAGACCCTCAAGGTGTAAGAGGTTTAAGTAAATTATTAAAGGAACTTAATGATGAAGGAATTACAATCATAATTTCAACCCACGAAGTTGACTTGGTTCCAAATTACGCAAAAAA